>NZ_JBMIRS010000248.1:0-16490 GCF_049198005.1 Paracidovorax sp. MALMAid1276
ATCGCCCGATTTCACTCCAACCCTTCGGGCAAGTGCCTTGCCGGGCGGTCTGCGGCGTTACGGCGCTTGTGGATAGCCAAGCTATCCACGGCGCACCGCGCCTGGCATCCCATCCCGGCAAGGACCTTGTGCGACTTCAAAAAGACATTGAACAGGCTCTTGGCGGTCCTTGGCATGTTCTGCATCATTCCCAGCACGACGAGGACTACTGTTTTCATAGCTGAAAACCCATTGCAGGAAAGCGGTGGCGGTCGAAATGATGCAAAAATGCGGCGCCAACTTGCGAAAGAGATCCATGCCCCGCCTCAACGCCACCCGCGAGCCATCGCCATGACCCCTGCCGAGTCGGGCGCGCGCCCACCGGCGCCAGAGCGTGAGAAGCTGCCCGGCGCGCTTTGGCTGCTGGCACTGGGTGCGCTGCCATTTGCGGCAGCGGGCATCGGCATCTTGCTGTGGATGGTGTTGCCGGCGGCCTACGACGGGGTGCGCATGCGGGGCTGGCAGGCCATGCCGGCGGTGATCGAATCGGCCACCCTGCACAGCCATCGCAGCAGCAAGGGCGGAACCACGCGCAGCGTGTCGGTGCAGTACCGGTACACGGTGAACGGCGTGACGTTTGTGGGGCAACGCGCAGCAGTCCACACGCGGCCCGACAACATCGGCAGTTTTCAGGAGCGGCTGGGCCAACGGCTCGAAAGCGCCGCGCAGTCGGGCGAGCCGGTGCCGGTGTGGGTGAACCCGCGCAACCCGGCTGAGTCGGTGGTGGACCGCAGCCTGCGGCCCGAACTGCTGGCCCTAGGACTGCTGCTCGCCACGCTGTCGGGCGGCCTGGGCCTGTGGGTGCTGGCCCGCATCGCGCGCGCGGTGTGGCGGGGCCGTCTGGACCCTGCGCCGGGCGCTGCAGGCTAAGGTGCCGGCGCTACATCGGTGCTACGTCTGCGTTGTGCCGACGTTGTGCTGGGAATGCGCCAAGCGCGGCCGCTACGGAGTTGATTTGCTATGCAAATCATAGCTGTTAGCGCTTTGTAGATAAGCGCTGCGGGCCAAAAAGACCTCAAACTTCCGGCGGCTGCATCGGCCGCGCCCGGCGCTGGCCGGTGCTGCCCCAGCGCTTGGCCTCTTCGCCGGGGATGGCCAGCGGGTTGTTGGCGGGTTCGGTCAGCGGGGCCAGAAGGGCGCGCAGGTCGGCCTCGCTGAATTTCACGGCGCCTTCGGCATCGTGCCCCAGCACGCCGCTGGCGAGGGCTGCCTTGCGGGCCTGCAGCTCCAGCATGCGTTCCTCGATGCTGCCTTCCACCACCAGCTTGTAGACGAACACCGTCTGCTGCTGACCGATGCGGTGGGCGCGGGCGGTGGCCTGCTCTTCCACGGCGGGGTTCCACCACGGGTCGAGGTGGATCACGGTGTCGGCGGCCGTGAGGTTCAGGCCCACGCCACCGGCTTTCAGGCTCACCAGCAGGACGGGCGCGCTGGCGTCTCCGTCCTGCGCCTGAAAGCGCTTCACCACCGCGCCCCGCTCGCGCGGCGGCGTCTGGCCGGTGAGAGTGAGGTAGGGCAGGCCCAGCGCGTCGAGCTGCTCGGCCGCCAGCGTCAGCATCTCGGTGAACTGCGAAAACACCAGCACACGGCGGCCCTCGTCCACCAGGGGCGGCAGCAGGTCGGCCAGCAGTTCGAGCTTGGCGCGCTCCATGGTGTGAGCTGTTCTTTTTGCCGCTGGGCCGCCCCAAGGCAAAAAAGCGTCCCCCTCGGGGGGCAGCGACCCGCGCAGCGGCGGAGCGTGGGGGCGTTGTTGTATTCCCTTCACCAATCTGGGGTCGCAGCACACCTGGCGCAGCTTGAGCAGCGCGTCCAGGATGGCGATCTGCGAGCCCTCAAACCCCTGCCGCTCCAGCGCGCGGCGCACCTGCTTGTCGGCCGCCGTGCGCACGGCCTCGTAGAGCTCGCGCTGCCTGCCCTGCAGCTGAACGCGCAGGATGGTTTCGGTGCGCGGGGGCAGCTCGGTGGCCACGTCCTGCTTGCGGCGGCGCAGGATGAAAGGGCGCACGCGCTGGGCCAGCAACTGGGCGCGCAGGGTTTCACCGTTTTCCTCGATGGGCTTGCGCCAGCGGGCGTTGAAGCTGCGCACATCGCCCAGAAAACCGGGCATCAGAAAGTCGAACTGCGCCCACAGCTCGCCCAGGTGGTTCTCCAGCGGCGTGCCGGTCAGGCACAGCAGGTGCGGTGCGTGCAGCTTGCGCAGGGCGCGGGCGCTGCGGCTGCCCGCGTTCTTCACCATTTGCGCCTCGTCCAGGATCAGCAGGTGAAAAGGCTGGGCGGCCAGCGCGTCCACGTCGCGCCAGAGCAGCGGGTAGGTGGTCAGCACCAGGTCGTGGTCGGCGATGTGCAGGTAGCGTTTGCCCCGGTCTGCGCCATGCAGCGCCAGCACGCGCAGGCCCGGCGCCATGCGCGCGGCCTCGGCCTGCCAATTGAACAGCAGCGAGGTGGGCAGCACCACCAGGGCCGGGCGGGTGAGGCGGCCGGATTCCTTCTCGGCCAGCACATGGGCCAGGGCTTGCGCGGTCTTGCCCAGCCCCATGTCGTCGGCCAGGATGCCGCCCAGGCCCTGTTCGCGCAGGTACTGCAGCCAGGCCAGGCCTTCGAGCTGATAGGGGCGCAACTGCACCTGAAGTCCCTGCGGCGCGGACACCGGCTGCGGGGTGCCAATGGTGCGCAGGCGCTGGGCCAGCTGCGCCAGGCCGGCATCGCCCTGCAGTTGCCAGTCGTTGTTCCAGCCGTTCACCGTGCCCACGCGGTGGGCCTGCACCAGCCCGGCGCGCAAGGCCTCGATGCGGCGCGCCTCCCAGGCGCCGAGGTGCAGCGGGTCGCCGTCCTTGCGCGGGTTGCGCGTGGGGTCGGTCAGCAGGTCCACCATCGCGCCCACGATGGCCTTGAGCGGCCCGGCGGGCGCCTCGATGCGTTTGCCGCCGGGGGCGCGCAGCTGGATGATGGCCAGGTCGTCGATGGCCGCCATCTGCTGTGCGTTCAGCCAGCGCGGGTCGCGGCGCAGCAGGTCGGCCAGCAGCGGGGCGAGGTCCAGGGTCTGGCCGTCGATCTCGATGCCCAGCGTCAGCAGCCAGGCGCCTTCGCGCTCGGGCAGCATGAGCTTTTGCACGGCGCGCTCGCGCGCAGCCAGCGGCCCGTCCACCTCTTTGCCCAGCAGCTCGCCCGTGTCGGGGGCGATCAGCAACTTCCAGCGCTGCACCGGCACGCTTTCGTGCGCAAAGCCGGGGTGCACCACCACGCTCCAGCCCTCGGCGCGCAGCTGCGGTACCACATCGGCCCAGAAGTCGCCAAACTGCGCCTCCTGCGCCAGCGTCCACACGGGGCCCAGGGCGCTGGCGGCGGCCCGGTGGCGCCATTGCAGCTTGCCCGCATCCACGGGGATCAGGCCCAGGTCCCACACGCGGTCCATGGCGTCGGCCTCGGCCGCCAGGTTGCGCTGCATCTGCACCACGGAGCCGCCGGTGTCGAACAGCTCCAGCACGGGGGCGGGGCGCGCGCCCAGGATGGAGGTGGGCGCGCTTTCGTGCCAGGTCGCGCCGCTGTCGGTGCGGTAGGTGAAGTCGATCTGCACCAGCGTCACGCTGTCGCCGCGCGGGCCCAGCCGGCCCTGTGGCGCCATGCCCAGCAGGCCCTGGCCGCGCCCCAGGGTCATCAGGGTGATGCGCGGGCGGAAGTGGCCCGGTTCAACGCCGGGCGGCTCTAAGGGAAAGGCGCTGGGCGCGGGAGCGGGGCCAGGGTGGGGCATAGGCCGCCGATTGTGCCGCGCGGCGCGGGCGCACCGGCAGGCAAGGGCCGAACGCGCGGGTGCGCTTCAGCCGCCCAGCACCCGTGCAAACAGCTCGTTGCGAAAGTGGATGCCCAGCCGTGCAAAGGCGCGGTTGCGGTAGGTCTTGACGGTGGGAACGCCAAGCCCCAGGTCGCTGGCGATGCCCTCGTGTGTCATGCCCTGCAGCAGCCGGGCGCACACGTCCAGTTCGCGGTCGGTGAGCTGGTCTGAAGTGCGCAGCAGGCGCGCGCGCAAGGCTGGCAGGCTGCTGGTGGCGGCATGCCCCAGAGGCGCCTGAAGTGCGGGGGCTGCACCTGGCACAGCGGATGCCGGAGTCGCCCCCTGCGACAGCTGGATGTGCTTGCGCGCCAGCGCGAGCAGCACCGGCGCCACGGCTTCGAAGCCGCCCAGGTGCTGGTCGCGAAACGGGGGCTGGTGCTGGTGGCGGTAGAAGTTGACGGCAAACACCGAGCCGTCGGCTTCATGGTCCACCACCGACACGCGCTCGGCCATGCCATGGGCGTCGTAGACCCGCGCGCGGTGCTCGCCTTCCAGCTCTTGCGCGGTGACGTGGCACAGCTGGGTGAGCGGCGCCGTCGGCACTTCAACCTCCAGCGGGCGGCCCCAGGTGCTGTCGCGCCGGTAGGGGCCCGAGAGGTAGGCCCACCAGCAGTCCTGCGTGGTGTCGGGCACGCCCAGGCTGGCCGACATGAAGAGCGTGGGCTTGCAGCGGCGGCCTGTGCGGTACACCGACCACGATGCGGCGGGCAGCAAGGGCGCCATGGCCTGCAGCAGACCCGGCACAAAACCCGGTTCGCCCAGCCGCTGCACCATGGCCGCGAGCGCCGCGCCAGTGGGGCCGGCCGGCTGCGGCGGTGCAAGCCACTGCCTCATGGGCGCCCCCTGGGCATCGTGCCGCTGTGCAGGGCGGGGTGGATGTGCGGGCGGGCAGGCGAGGGACGGGTCATGGCGCTGTCATCCTCAGGGATGACAGCCGCAGGCCGCAACCGGATTTACGCTAGTTTTTATAACTAATTTTCGTTGCGAGTCCCTTGCCCATGTCTGCGCTTCCACCCCTGCCCGAGCCCCGTCTCCAGTTCTTTGCCGACCTGCGCGTGCAGGTGGGCGCGCCGCAGGAGGTGGGTCACACCGTGCACGGCCTGCGGCGGCTCATCCCCATCACCGGCGGCACCGCCACCGGAGACGGCTGGACAGCGCGGGTGCTGCCGGGCGGCGCGGACTTTCAGCTGGTGGTGAACGACCGCCTTGCGGAGCTGGACGCGCGGTATGTGCTGGAGACCGACGGCGGGGATTTGATCTACGTGCAGAACCGGGCGGTGCGATCCGGCCCGCCACAGCTGATAGCGCGGCTGGTGCGCGGCGAGCCCGTGGACCCCGCCCAGATTTATTTCCGCTGCAGCCCCAGCTTCGAAACCGCGTCGCCCGCACTGGCCTGGATCGCCGAGCGCATGTTTGTGGGCGCGGGTGCCCGCTACCCCGACACCGTGGCCATGCGGTTCTTCGAGCTGGACTGAGAAGGTGTGAACGAATCCCTCATGCCCACTCGTACCGCAAAAACGCACGCCCTCTGCGTTGCAAATGCTCGCCATAGCCCGAGCTATGGCTGCGCTTTGCGCCTTGATAGCGCACGTTTGTGCGGCCCGCTCGGGCACGCCGGATTCATTCACACCTTCTGACGCCTACCGCCCTTCTTCCCTCTTTCTTTTCATCACAACATCCAACGGAGACATTCATGAAGCCCTTGAACCCTACCCCATCCGCACCACGCACCCAGGCCCGCCGTGCGGTGCTGGCTGCAGCAGCTATGGCAGTCGCCGCTGGCCTGGCCGCCCCCTGGGGCGCAGCCCACGCGCAGGCCGCTGGCGGGGCTTACCCCAGCAAGCCCGTGCGCATCATCGTGGGCTTCCCGGCCGGCACGGGGCCCGACATCGTGGCGCGCCTGCTGGCGCAAAAGCTGTCGGAAGGCTGGGGCAACCTGGGCGTGATCGTGGACAACAAGCCCGGCGCGGGCGGGTTGATTGCGGCCAGCGAAGCCGCACGCGCTGCGCCCGACGGCTACACGCTGATGCTGGGTGAAACCGGGCAGCTCAGCATTGCGCCCAGCAGCTACAACAGGCTGCCCTATGACCCGGCCAAAGACTTCACCGCCGTGAGCCAGGTGGTCACGTCCGACTTTGTGCTGCTGGTCAACCCGCAGAAAGTGCCCGCACGCAACGTGAAGGATTTTGTGGACTGGACGAAGCAGCAAAAGGGCCTGTTCCTGGCCACCTTCGGCGCGGGCACGCCGGGGCACTTCGGGGCGTACATGTTTGGCGATGCCGTGAAGCTCAAGCCCGAGCCGGTGCACTACAAGAACACGTCGGACGCACTGGGCGGCCTCTTCAGCGGCGATGTGCAGGGCGTGTTCGCCAGCGTAGGCCTGGCCGCGCCCAACGTGAAGGCGGGCAAGCTGGCAGCCCTTGGCACCACGGGCGCCACACGCACCCATGCCTTGCCGGATGTGCCCACCATCAAGGAGCAGGGCTACGCCAACCTGGAGTTCTCGTCGTGGTTCGGCATCGTGGCGCCGTCCAAGACGCCGCCCGAGATCATCGCCAAACTGAGTGCCGACATCGTGAAGGCGGTGCAGTCGCCCGAGGGCAAGGCCAAGATGGAAGAGGCCGGGTTCCGCGTGACGGGCACCAGCCAGCAGGAGTTCGCCCGCATCATCGCGGCCGACACGCTGACCTGGGGCAAGGCCGTGGCGGCCACGGGCTTCAAGGCCGACTGAGCGCAGCTGCCATCGTCCACCGCGTGGCGTGTGCACCCCGCACCGCCGCGTAAGACAGATTCGCCAATTGCCCTGAAGGGCCCGCAGCCCTCCGTATCATCGTCAGCCCGACCCTTTCTCCCCGGCTGCAGGACTGATGCGGACTGCGATTTCGATACCCCCCACGGCCACCATCCCCACAGAGTGCAGGCGCCACCGCCCTGCACGCCGAGCCGCGCCCGCATGCCGTGGCTGAAGCTCGTTCACATCGCGGCCGTCATCGTGTGGTGCGGCACCTTGCTGTACCTGCCGGCGCTGATCGCGTCGGCGGCCGACCCGAAACGCGCGCCATTGACGGGGGATGCGGCAGCCGCGTCCGCAGCGTCGGCGCCGCCGGTGTTGCGCCTGCTGTTCACGCTGGTGGTCACACCGGCAGCGCTGGTCGCCATTGCTTCGGGCACGGTGATCTTTGTGTTTCTGGGCCCGCTCACGGTGTGGCTGGTGGCCAAGCTGGTGGCGGTGGGCTTGCTGGTGCTGGCCCATGCCGTGTGCGGCCTGCTGGTGCTGAAGGCCGAGCGGGGCCAGACGGGGCTGGCAGCGCCCTGCGCGGCCGTGGCGATGGTGTGCGTTGCAGCCATGCTGCTGGTGGCCTGGCTGGTGCTGGGAAAGCCCTTCTGATGGGCGCCATCTGCCGGGCCCGCACTGCCCGCACCGAGACTGCGCTATGCGCCCGTGTCCACCCCTACGGCATGCTCGTACACCAGCCGCCCGCCCAGATAGGCCGCCAGGCCAATGAAGCTGGCCGTGAGCAGCGACATGCCCAGGCCCCAGGGCATCACCAGCGCGCCGGGGTCGCCCAGGCGCAGCATCCAGTTCAAGGTGGCCAGCGACAGCATCATCACGGCGATGAGGGCATGGCCCCAGGCGGTGATCAGGCGCCGTATGCGCCCCACGGTGAGCAGGTCCACCAGGCCTGCCAAGCTCGCGCCCCAGCCGCCCAGCGCACCCACGCCCGCCAGCCACACACCCGCCCGTGCCCAAAAGGGGTCGCCGGTGTGGACGAACGCGCCGTCGGCACCCACCAGCCCGATGAGCGCCGCCACGGGGAAGTGGATCATCATGGGATGCAGGGGGTGACCGGCGATGGCCGCGCGGCTCAGGATGGGCTCTGGGGGCGTCGGGTTCATGCGTCGATTCTGCCTTGGCCCGCCCTGGCCCTGCTGCTGGCAGGCTGCCAGGGCCCCCTGTCCACGCTGGACGCGGCCGGCCCTTCGGCCCAGGCCATTGCCACGGTGTGGTGGTGGATGCTGGCCGTGGCCATCCTGGTTCTGGCAGGCGTGGTGGCGGCCTGGATGCTGGCGATGCGGCGCGGCGCGGCCCCGCAAGGCGATGGTGCGCAACAGTCGGCGGGGCGCACCGAGCGGCGGTGGCTGGTGTGGGGCGGGCTGGTGCTGCCCAGTGTCTGCATTGCAGCGCTGGTGGCGCTGGGATCGCCTGCCGGCCTGCACCAGTTGCCGCTGCCCGGCAAGGCGTCCGGTGTACCTGCGCCGCTCCAGATCGAGGCCATCGGCCACCAGTGGTGGTGGGAGGTGCGCTACCCGGGCCATGCCAGGGCGCAGCGCAATGAGATGCGCATCCCCGCAGGCCGGCCGGTGGACGTGATCACCGGCAGCGCGGACGTGATCCATTCCTTCTGGGTGCCCCGGCTCGGCGGCAAGCTGGACGCGGTGCCGGGGCGCAGCTTGCGGGTGCGGCTGCAGGCACACGAGCCCGGAACCTACCGGGGGCAGTGCGCAGAGTTCTGCGGCGTGGGCCATGCGCACATGGGCATGACGGTGATCGCCATGGAGGCCGACGCGTTCGATGCCTGGTTGGCAGGTGCGGGGCCCGCGGCGGCCACCAGCGAAGCGGGCGGCACCGTGCCGCAGCGGGGGGCGCAGCAATGACTTCGACGCAGCCGCCCACCGCCACCGAACCTACGTCCACGCAGCATGGCGCGCCCATGGCCGACGCGCAGGCGCTGCACGCCGAGTTCGAGGCGGTGTGGGGCAACCCACGCGGCTGGCGCGCGCTCAGCGTGGTCAACCACAGCAGCATTGCCCTGCGCTTCATGCTGACGGGGGGCGCGTTCTTTGTGGTGGCCGGCCTGCTGGGCATGCTGCTGCGGGCGCAGCTGGCCCGGCCGGGCCAGGCTTTCATGGGGGCCGAGGCCTACAACCAGGCCTTCACCATGCACGGCACCATGATGATGTTTCTGTTTGCCGTGCCCATCCTGCAGGGCCTGGCGGCCTACCTGCTGCCCAAGATGCTGGGCGCGCGGGACCTGGTCTTTCCCCGGCTGTCCGCGTTTGGCTACTGGTGCTATGTGTTTGGGGGCGTGATCTTCACCAGCAGCCTGCTGCTGGGCCTCGCGCCCGACGCGGGGTGGTTCATGTACACGCCGCTGTCCAGCAGCCGTTACTCGCCCGGGGTCAATGCAGACTTCTGGCTGGTGGGTGTGACCTTTGTGGAGATATCCACCATGGCCGCCGGCATCGAGATCGCCGTATCGATACTGCGCACGCGCGCGGCCGGCATGGGGCTGCACCAGATGCCGGTGTTCGCCTGGGCCATGCTGGTGACTTCGCTGATGATCGTCACCGGGTTTCCGCCGCTCATTCTCGGCTCCATCCTGCTGGAGCTGGAGCGCGCCGCAGGCTGGGCGTTCTTCGACCCCACGCGGGGCGGCGACGCCGTGCTGTGGCAGCACCTGTTCTGGCTGTTCGGGCATCCCGAGGTCTACATCATCTTTGTGCCGGCCGCCGGGGTGGTGTCCACCATTGTGCCGGTGTTCGCGCGGCGCCCGCTGGTGGGCTACCGGTGTGTGGTCGTCTCGCTGGTCAGCATCGGTTTCATCAGCTTCGGGCTGTGGGTGCACCACATGTTCGCGGTGGGCATCCCGGCCATGGCGCTGGCATTCTTCTCGCTTGCCAGCATGCTCGTCGCCATACCCACCGGGGTGCAGGTCTTCTCGTGGATCGCCACGCTCTGGACGGGGCGGCCCGTGTGGTCCGTGCCCATGCTGTGGGTGGCGGGCTTTCTGTTCATCTTTGTGGCGGGCGGGCTCACGGGGGTGATGCTGGCCTTCGTGCCGTTTGACTGGCAGGTACACGACACCCATTTTGTGGTGGCGCATTTCCACTATGTGCTGATCGGCGGCATGCTGTACCCGCTGGTGGCCGGGCTGTATTACTGGCTGCCGAACTTCAGCGGGCGCATGCCGTTCGAGCGCCTGTCCAAGGCGGGGTTCTGGCTGAGCTTTGTGGGCTTCAACGGCACCTTCCTCGTCATGCACTGGACAGGCCTCATGGGCATGCCGCGGCGTGTGTACACCTATGCGCCGGGCATGGGCTGGGACTGGCCCAACCTGGTGTCGTCGGTCTTCAGCTTTGTGATGGCGTTTGGCGTGGCCACGGTGATCCTCGACATCGCGCTGCATTTCCGCCTGGGCCGCCGCGCGCCGCTGAACCCCTGGGGGGCCGACACGCTGGAGTGGGCGAGCGGCACGCCGCCGCGCAGCTACAACTTCGCCAGCCTGCCGCCGCTGTCCACCCGCCACCCGCTGTGGGACCACCCGGATCTGCCCCACACCATTGCCGCGGGGCAGCATGCACTGCCCCAGGCGCGCCATGGCCGGCGCGAAACGCTGGGCAGCGACCCTGTGACTGGCGTGCCCCGCGAGGTGATCCACCTGCCCGGCAACTCGTGGTGGCCGCTGGTGGCGGCACTGATGCTGTCGGGCGTGTGCATTGCACTGCTGTGCAAGGCATATGCGGCGGCGGCTATCGCTGCGCTGGCGACCGTGGTTGTCCTGTTGCGCTGGTCGTGGGAGAACGGTGCGCACCCGCGTGCCGCCGCCGGCGAGGCACACGACCTGCCCGACGGGCTGAAGCTGCACTCGCGCACCTTCGACGGGCCGGGCCTGTGGGGCATGGGCCTGACCTTGCTGGCCGATGCGGCGCTGTTTGTATCGCTGCTGTTCGGGTGGCTGTACTTGTGGACGGTGGCGCCCCACTGGAAGCCGCCGGCCGCATCACCGCTGGGCGTGTGGCCGCTGGCCGGCGTGGCGGTGCTGCTGGGCCTGGGCACGCTGGCCATGCAGCGGGCCGTGGCGCGCCTTCGGAACTCTGCGGGGGCCGCGGGGCTTGCCATGCACCTGGGTCTGGCCACGCTGATGGGAGGGCTGGCCTGCGTGGCGCTGGGTGTGCTGCTGGCGCGGGCGCCCCTGGCGCCCACATTGCTCGCACACGATGCGGTGCTGGCTTTCACGCTGGTTTACCTGCTCGCGCATGCGGCGCTGGCCACGGTGCTGTCGCTGCTGCAGGGTTGGCGCGTGCGATGCGGCTATGTGGGGGCCATGGCCCCCTACGAGCCCTTGGTGGTGGCCCTGTGGTGGCGCTACACCGCAGGTGCTGCGGCCGTGGCGTGGCTGGTGATGGCGTTGTTGCCTCTGGCTTTTCGCTCGGGGGCGGCATGAGGTGGCTGCGCCAGCCGCCAGGCCATCCGGTGCAGTTGGCCACCGGGCTCACGCTGTGGTTTGTCTGGCTGTGCCTGGTGTATGGCGGGGCCGCCGTGGCCTGTGCCGTGGTGCCGCCGCCCGCGCAGGTCGGGCCGTGGAATGGGGTGAACGCGACGCTGCTGGGGCTGTCTGCGTTGTTTGCCGCCGGCTTTGCCTGGGCGGCGCTGCGCCAGGCCCGCGCGGCGCGGCGCTTGCAGGGCTGCGCCCCGGCGCAACGCCGCCAGCGGTTTTTTGCATCGGCCGCCGCTGCATTGCACGGTGTGGCGGCGGTGTCCACCGTGGTGGTGGCGCTGCCGCTGCTGGTGCTGTCGCCATGCGTTTAGGAGCCTTCAGCACGGGGGCCACGCTGCTGGCGTTGTGGTCGGCGCTGGCACCGGGCACCGCGGCCGCTCATGGCAATGCGTTCATCGGGGAGGGCGCGCATGCGCCCATCTGGGCGTCGCAAGCGCTGTTTGCGGTGGCGTGGCTGGGCTATCTGTGGGGGGCCGTGCTGCGGCGGCCCGACCCGGTGCGGAGGGCGCTGTTCCATGGTGCGATGCTGGTGGCCGGGCTGGCACTGTTCGGCCCCTTCGACGACATGGCAGGCAGCAGCACGGCCTGGCACATGGTGCAGCACATGCTGCTCATCGCTGTGGTGGCTCCGCTGGCCGTGCTGGCGCGGCCCCTTCAGCAGTGGCGCGCCGTGGCGGGCCGCCGCATCGACGGTGTGTGGCGGGGTGTGCTGGCGATGGCCCGCCGGCCGATGCTGTGCGCGCTGCTGCATGCGGCCGCCATCTGGGTCTGGCATGCGCCCGGGCCGTACATGGCCGCCGTGATGTTCAACGGCTGGCATGTGCTGGAGCACGCCAGCTTTCTGTTCACCGGCTGGCTCTTCTGGTGGGCCGTGCTGCGCCCGGGCACTGCACGTGCCCCGCAGGCCATGATGGCGCTCTTGTTCACGGTGATGCACACGGGCCTGCTGGGCGCCTTGCTTACCTTTGCGCCGGTGGTTTTGTATGCGGGCGAGTCGCGCGAACTGTGGGACCAGCAGCTGGCCGGCCTGGTGATGTGGATTCCCGGCGGTGCCGTGTACCTGTGGGCAGCCGCGTGGCTGGGGTGGCGGTGGCTGGCACGCGGCAGATCACCGCAGTTGGCCCAGTGGCCTAACGCCCTTTGAAGAATCCAAACAGCACCACCAATGTGGACGCCCCGGCCACCGGCACCAGCCAGTTGGCCAGCCCGCCGTCCTGATACCAGTTCAACGCCAGGCCGATGTAGCTGGCGAGAAACGAGCCCGCAACGCCCAGCAGGAACATCATGATCCACCCCTGCCGGTCGCGGCCTGGACGGACGGCGTGGGCCAGCAGCCCTAACGCCAGCGCCGTCGCCAGGCCAATCAACAACATTCCGAGCAGTGATGGCATGTACCCCCCTTTGCTTGTCACCTCCGGTTACTTTAGGGACACCTGTTGCACCCCCGTGTCGGACAAGGTGCCCTGCGGGAGTCCCAGCGAGGGGCGAGGTGCGCAAGCGGTGGCGCGGGCTGCGACTGTGGGAGTCTTCCCACAAGCGTGCGAGAAGCAGGCCGGTGCCCTCAGCGCCGTCCTGCGGCCAACATCGCCGGTATGCGTGCTGTGGTGCTCTGGTGCTCTGTGGATAGCGTTTCGGTTGCGAGCCCACGCTGTTGTGCACGCTGAAAGGAAGGGACATCCATGACCACATTCACCCGACTGATCGGCAACCGCAGTTGCCTCATCTTCGCGGCAGCGCTCACCCTGGGCGGCGTGCTGCTGGCGCCCGTGCCGAGCGCGGCGCAAACCCTGAGTGACGAGGCGTCGCTGCAGCGGGGGGCGCAACCCGACACCACCGGCCAGCAGCGCTACCAGTCGGCCATTCGCGAAGCAGGCGGCGGCCTCAAAGTGAGTCTGGCGGAATGCGCGGCGATGGGCGCCGCCGAGCGCAGGTCGTGCGAACCGCAGGCGCGCTCACGCTATCAGCGCGACATGGCGGCAGCCAAGGTTTACCTGAAAGATCCCACAGCGAGACCCATCAACGTGGTGGGAGAGCCCATACGCACCACCGAAACGGTGATCGTGGTGAAGTAGCGTGCTGCGCGGACTGACGATGCGTTGCCGCCGCCTACGGGCGGTTTGCCGGGGCTGCGGTGCCCGTGCCCGCCTCGGCGACGACACGGCGCGCGCCGTTGAAACGCCGCGCCCAATAGGTCATGCCCATATCCTCCACCCGCACCTGCGCGCCGCTGCGCGGCGAATGGATGAACTTGCCCTCGCCCACATAGATGCCCACGTGGCTGAAGTTGCGGCGCATGGTGTTGAAGAACACGAGGTCGCCGGGCTGCAGTTCTTTCTTGTCGATCACCTGCGTGGCCGCGGCTTGCTGATCGGCGCGGCGCGGCAGCAGGAGGCCGACGGTTTGTTCATAGATGGCGCGCACAAAGCCGCTGCAGTCGAAACCCGTTTCTGCGCTGTTGCCACCGCGCTTGTAGGGCACGCCCAGAAAGCCCATGGCATTGAACACCAGGTTTGACGCACTGTCCGCCACGCTGTGGGCCTTGTCAGCCACCTTGTGACCGACCACTTCCAGCCGGTTGAGCAAGCCCTTGTCGGCCGGCTTGTCGGCGACCTTTTCGGCAACGAAACGGTCGAAATCATCGGGATTTGCTGCCTGGGGTACCGCCTGGGCGGCCGAGGCGGCTGTGAGCAAAAGGATACATAACCATCGCGACATGGGGGCGAAAGATACCACGCTACGCTTGCTTATTAAAAATAAGGGTTGGGCCAAGCTGTTGATTTGACTCAGGTTTTACCCTGATAGCTGGCCACGGGACCGGCGCTGTAGCAATGGCCGGGCCTTCAGTTACACCATGTTGTTCGACGACCGACCCAACGCCTGCCCATGGCGCCGTTCCACGCCATACCCACGCTGTGGATGCGCGGCACGCTCGATAGGATATGGAAGAAATATGCCTCCACCGCTTGCTCACATTGCAAAGATTGCTATATTTTTGATAGTTGCTGGCGGCCAAGGCGTCGCCAGTTCGCAAGCGGCGCCACCCGGCCCGTCGCTTGTCACCGTGGCCGCGGGGCTGGTGAATCCGTGGGCGGTGGCGTTTCTGCCCGGGGGGCAGTTTCTGGTCACCGAGCGCCCGGGGCGCATGCGCGTCGTCAGCGCGAGTGGTGACGTCGGCCCCCCGCTGGCGGGCGTTCCGCCAGTGGCCGCCGGAGGGCAGGGCGGCCTGCTGGACGTGATCACCGATGCAGGCTTTGCGCGCAACCGGCGCATCTACTTTTGCTATTCGGAACCTGCAGGCGCGGAGGGCTCGGGCAACAGCACGGCGCTGGCCCGCGCGACGCTGGCAGCGGACGGTCGCAGCCTGCAGGAGGTGCGGGTGATCTTCAGCCAGCGGCCCAAGGTTGCGAGCAGCCTGCACTTCGGTTGCCGCATCGTGCAGGCGCCGGACGGCAACCTGTTTTTGGCGCTGGGCGAGCGCTACCACCGCATGAATGATGCGCAGAAGCTGGACAACCACCACGGTAAGGTGGTGCGCATCAGCCCCGATGGCGCCGTGCCCGCTGACAACCCCTTTCGCGACCAGGCGGGCGCGCTGCCCGAAATCTGGAGCTATGGGCACCGCAACCCGCAGGGCGCGACGCTGGGGCCCGATGGCCAACTGTGGATGCACGAGCATGGTCCGCAGGGGGGCGACGAGATCAACCGGCCGCTGCCCGGGCGCAATCATGGCTGGCCGGTGGTGACCTTTGGCGAGAACTATGGCGGCGGCAAGATCGGCGAAGGCACGGCCAAGGCGGGCATGGAGCCGCCGCTGCACTACTGGGTGCCGTCGATCGCGCCCTCGGGCATGGCGTTTCTGACCAGCAGCCGCTATGGCACTGCGTGGCAGGGCAGCCTGTTCGTGGGCTCGCTGAAGTTCGGCACGCTGCACCGGCTTGAGGTGGATGACTCGGGCAAAGTGCGGCGCGAGGAAAAGCTGCTGGCTGGCAGTGGCGAGCGCCTGCGCGATGTGCGCGAGGGGCCGGACGGCCTGCTCTACGTGCTGACCGACAGCCCGCAAGGGCGCCTGGCGCGCCTGCAGCCCGGGAGGTGAGCGCCGCGCTCCGGCTGGCGCCCGTGGCCGCGTCCGTGGGCGTGCGGCTTCGCCAGCCGGGCAGGCGGCTGCGACAATGCGGCACTTTGCCGTGGTGGATCGGCGTCAGGGTGACCCTTGGTGGCCCGGCCCCCGCGCGCTTCCTGAACCTTTTGATTGCCCCCACACGCCATGCTGCTTGACGCCAACGAATCCCAACTGGTCCTGGTTGATTACCAGGAGCGCCTGATGCCCGCCATTCATGATGGAGCGGCCGTGCTGGCCAACGCGCGGCGGCTGGCCGAGGTGGCGCGCCTGCTGGAGGTGCCCGTGTGGGGCACCGAGCAGAACCCGTCGCGCCTGGGCGCCAACGACGCGGCGCTGCGCGCCTTGTGCCGCAGAACGCTGGCCAAGATGCACTTCAGCGGTGCCGAAGAAGGCCTGGGCGAATGGCTGCGCCCGCCCGCCAAGCCCCAGGGCGGCAACGCACGCAGCCTGCCCAAGCACCTGCAAAAGCCCGCCCAGCAGGCACCCGAGCGCGGCACCATCGTCATCGCAGGCTGTGAAGCCCATGTGTGCCTGCTGCAAACCGCGCTCGACCTGATCGAGGACGAGTTCGAGGTCTGGGTGGTGACCGATGCCTGCGGCTCCCGGACCGAGCGCAACCGCGACGCCGCGTTTGACCGCCTGGCCGGCGCGGGCGCCGAGCTGGTGACCACCGAAATGGTGGCGTTCGAATGGCTGGGCAGCTGCGAGCACCCGGCGTTCAAGGATGTGCTGGGCTTGATCAAATAGCCAGGTGAGGCACGCCCCAAGCCTGTGCTTGGGCTGGCTGACCCAGGGCGCCAGAAGCCTTTTTTTGCAGCCCCCGCGGGCGTGTGTGTGGACCTGGCCCGCTTGGCCCTGGAGACGCTGCAAACCCTGCAACCCGGCGTGCAGCCGCGCTACCTGATGATCGAGTGCGCCCCCGTCTCTGTGCGCGGCAACACGCTGCGCCGACACTGGCTGGTGTCGTTCGAACGGGGCGGGCAGCATTACTTTTTTGCCGACTCCAAACGCCCAGGCCACATCGCCGGGCCATATGCCAGCGTGCAGGCCTTTGTGGACGAATACGCACGCTACCGTGGGCGGCGCGTTGTGATTTTCAGCGAGCGGGCGTCCTATGAGAACGTGTTTACGATCTCCCAGGGGTCGCGCAGCGGCCTTGTCGGGATGGGATGCAAGGCGCGGTGCGCAGTGGCTAGCCCGGCTATCCACAAGCGCCGCAACG
>NZ_JBMIRS010000031.1:0-45907 GCF_049198005.1 Paracidovorax sp. MALMAid1276
GTCGAAGGGCTGCTGGCAAAGGGCGCCCCGGCTTCGACAAGCTCAGCCCGAACGGATGGGGGGCAGGCATCTGAGGCATGTACATAGTCAGGCAGATTTGATCTGAAATTGGCGGATGCTACGAAACTCGCGCGGCCCAAACCAGGGCAGCCGAGCAAGGGCCGCCCCGCAGCGAGGGCTGCGTCCCCCTTCCCGAATGGCGCCAGCCATTCGAGAGAAGGGGGAAGCGGCGCAGCCGCTCAGGGGGATGTCTCTGCTAAAAATCCACCAGACTCACCCCCAGGCTGAACACGGTGCGCTTGCGGTTGTAGTCGATCATGCTGTCGCCGTAGCCGCTGAACAGCGCCGTGTGCAGGCGCAGGTTGCTCTTGCCGCCAAAGAGGCCCGTGCCCAGGCTTTGCAGCCATTCCACGCGCACCGAGCCGCGGTCGCTGCGGGCCAGCGAATGGCGCAGCGTGGCGCCGATCGTGTTGTTCTGGTCGTAGTTCCAGAACGCCGACAGCTCCCCGCGGCCGATGTAATCGGTGATGCCGGGGTTGTCGTCGCTGCCCGAGCTTTCGGGAATGCGCTTCCAGATGCGGGCGTTCACGCTGACGCGGTTGCCCAGCTCCATCCCGGTCATCAGATAGACGCGGTTCCAGCTGCGCGACAGCGGCTTGCTCTGTCCGTTGGACTGGTGCACCAGGCCGATGCCGCTGTAGCGCCACTTCCAGCCAAACGGCAACTCGGCCGTGGTGGGGTAGACATACATCACCTCGGGTTCGTGGTCGGTGGCGCGGAAGGGGCGCGAGATCTCTGGCGTGAACAGCTGCCAGTACGACTGCTGGGTGTAGCCGAACCACACCGAATCCTTGAGCGTGGGGTGGCCCTGCGTGAGCAGGCCCTGCGCGACCTTGGTGCGCACCGACAGCTGGATGCGGTTTTCGGCGCGGCGGTAGGGCGTCGACTCGGTGGCCGAATTGCCCTCGGCGTCCGACGTGGGCTGGCGGTTGACATTGCTGGCCCCCACCACCGACACGGTGATGGGCCGGTAACCCCGGAAGCTGAAGGTGCCGCAGTCGGAGCCCGACTCCAGCTCCCAGAAGCGCGAGAGGTCGCTGTACTGTGTGTCGCGGCAGCCGTCCACGCGGGCCACGTCGATGATGCGGGTGGCAGGCAGTGTGGTGTCCACCGGCGAGGGCACGGCAGCCCCATCGGCTGCGGCCGAGGCCCCGGGCGCCTGCCAGGCCTGCTGCGCCGCCCACTGGTCAAAGCAGGCCAGGCGGGCCTGGTTATCGGTGGTCATGGCGGTGCAGCGGCGCAGCGCGCTGTCGGCGCTTGAACCAGCGCCCGAACCGGTACCCGCGCCCGAGGGGACCTGCTTGGGAACCACCGGTGTGGAGGGTTGCGCCAGCGCGCCGCCGGCCGATGCCGCCAGCGCTGCGGCCAGCAGCATCCGCGCCGCAGAGCCCGCGCTGGACGCAGCGGGTGAGCCGCCGTTCATTGCCAGCCGGACTGCTTGCGCAGCACGAAGGGGGCCGAGGGGGTGGTGGGGGTCGGTTGTGCGTTGTTCCATGTTCCGCGTATTTCCTTGCCGCAGCTGCCATCCACCACCCGGCCGATCCAGGTGGCGCTGATGTTCGTGCCGTTGTTCGATTCTTCCAGGGTCAGGTCGCCGTCATCCACATCGCCGCTGACCAGCGCCGTGGCTGCGCCGCGCTGAACGCTGCCTCGCACGCTCTGTGCCAGCTCGGGGTGTGCTCCCAGCTGCAGCACGGCCGTGGCGGCGGGTGCATTGTCCGTGGCGGCCAGCTCGGCCCGCCAGCGGCCCTGCAGGTGGCGGTGGTCCATCGCGGCCGCTGCCGGGCAGGCGGCGGTGGATTTTGGGTCGGTTTGGGCCCCGGCGCTTGTAGGACAAGCGCTGGCGGCCATGAAAACAACGGCGCAGAACATCCGCGTTGCGGGGCTGGGGCGAATTCGGGAGGGGTACGGCGTGGCCATATCGTTCGGGTCAGGGTGTCGGCTGCGCGCTGCCGGCCTGCGCCTTGGCCTTGGCGGCAAATTCGGCGCGCAGGGCCTTGAGCTTCTCGCGCGGGTCTTCGCGCACCGTGGCCTTGTCCAGGCCCATTTCGGCGATGAAGCGGCTGGGCTGGGCGGCCACGTACTCGCGGCCCTTCTTGCGGCGCTTGGTCCAGCTCACGGCCAGCGTGCGCTGGGCGCGGGTGATGCCCACGTACATCAGGCGGCGCTCTTCCTGCAGGCGCTGCAGGGTGTCGTCGGTCACCTTCTGCTGGCGGCCTTCGTCGTCATCCAGCTTGAAGGGCAGCATGCCTTCGGTCACGCCGACCAGCACCACGTGGGGCCACTCCAGCCCCTTGCTGGCGTGCAGGGTCGACAGCGTGACCATGTCCTGCTCCTGTTCACGCTCGCTGATGGTGGAGAGCAGCGCGATGGTCTGCGACACCTCCAGCAGGCTCTTGGTTTCCTTGGCCACCACGGCGCCTGCGGTGTCGTCGATCTGCCCGCCCGCGCGCTGCGCCATCCAGTCGCAGAATTCCATCACGTTGCTCCAGCGGGCGGCGGCCACCTTTTCGCTGTCCTCGTTGTCGTACAGGTGCTGCTCGTAGCCGATTTCCTTGAGCCATTCGTTCAGAAAGGCGCGGGCGTCTTCGGCGCCCACGGTGCGGCGGGCGCTGTACTCCAGGTAGTTGATGTAGCGGCCAAATTCGTGCAGGCCATCCATGGCGCGCTTGGGCACAGCAGCAGGCAGCATGCCGTTGAACAGCGCGCCGAACATGCTCTGCTTGTGCTGCGTGGCAAAGGCGCCCAGGGCCGCCAGCGTGGTGTGGCCGATGCCGCGCTTGGGCGTGGTGATGGCGCGCAGAAACGCCGGGTCGTCGTCGTTGTTGATCCACAGGCGGAACCAGGCGCACAGGTCCTTGATTTCCGCCCGGTCAAAGAAGCTGGTGCCGCCCGACACCTTGTAGGGAATGTTGGCCTTGCGCAGCGCCTTTTCAAACGGTTTGGCCTGGTGGTTGGCGCGGTACAGGATGGCAAAGCTCTTCCAGTCCGGCGGCGGGTTGCTGGCTGCGCGCAGGCTCTGGATGCGGGCCACGGCGCGCTCGGCCTCGTGTTCCTCGTTGTCGGCATCGACCACGCGCACAGGCTCGCCCTCGCCCAGTTCGCTGAACAGCGTCTTGGGAAACAACTTGGGGTTGGGGCCGATCACGTTGTTGGCTGCCCGCAGGATGGCGCTGGTGGAGCGGTAGTTCTGCTCCAGCTTGATGACCTTGAGGTGGGGGAAGTCGACCGGCAGCTTCTTGAGGTTGTCCAGCGTCGCGCCGCGCCAGCCGTAGATGCTCTGGTCGTCGTCGCCCACGGCGGTGAAGTGGCCGTTGTCGCCCACCAGCAGCTTGAGCAGCTCGTACTGCGTGGCGTTGGTGTCCTGGTATTCATCCACCAGCACGTGGCCCAGGGCGGCCTGCCACTTGGCGCGCACCTCCGGAAAGTCCCTCAGCAGGCGCAGCGGCATGCCGATCAGATCGTCAAAGTCCACGCTCTGGTAGGCCGTCAGGCGCTCTTCGTAGCGCGCCATCAGCGTGGCGATGATGCGTTCGTTGTCGTCCGCCGCCTGGGCCAGTGCCTCGGCCGAGTTCAGGCCCATGTTCTTCCACTTGCTGATCACCCACTGCCACTGGCGCGCGGTGGCCATGTCGGTGGTGCCGCCGGAGGCTTCCTTCAGGATGCCCGTCACGTCGTCCGCATCAAGAATGCTGAACTGCGGCTTGAGGCCGAGCACATGGCCGTCCTCGCGAACCATGCGCACGCCCAGCGCGTGGAAGGTGCAGATCAGCACGTCCCTCGCGCGCTTGCCGATCAGGTGCCCCGCGCGCTCGCGCATTTCCGATGCTGCCTTGTTGGTGAAGGTGATGGCCGCGATGCGCCTGGGGTCCATGCCCTTCTCGATCATGTGGGCGATCTTCTGCGTGATCACCCGCGTCTTGCCGGAACCCGCGCCGGCCAGCACCAGGCAGGCCCCGTCGGTGTAGTGGACAGCCTGAAGCTGGGCGAGATTGAGACCGGCAGACATGGGGGAGAGCAGCAAGCAGAGCGAGGGAGGGGCGGCAGGGGGCGCAGCGGACGCAGGCGCGGCGCGCGGGCGGGCCAGCGCGAGCGCCCCGCCGTCAAAGCGCGCAATGATACCGGCGGGCCCGCCCGCTGCCCGGGCTGACGAGGTGCTTACGGCCCCGGCCCGCAGTGCCGGGCGCTGCGGGAAACCCCGCTAGGGCGCCGCTGCGCGCCACTTCGATACTGGTGTCTGCCCCCACCGTGCGTCCGCCGCGCGCGGTCGATGTACGGAGACCCGCCATGACACCCCTGCCCGCCGCTGCTGACGACACGCTCGCCTCGCCCTTGTTGCTCCCGCTGCGCCCGCTGAAATCGGTGCATTCAATGCACGGGCCAGCGCACTTGAAAGCGCACGGCGCCGACAGCAGCGCACGCCCCTGGGTCGCTGCGGCGATGGCGGCCACGGTGGCCGTGGCGGCAGCGCTGGCGGCGCTGCCCGCGCGGGCGCAGCTGGGCAGCAGCACACCCGTGCGCGTCGGCGTGGTGGGCCCGTTCACCGGGCCATCGGCCGACTTTGGCGTGCCCATGCTCAACGGCATCCAGCTGGCGGTGGACGAGATCAATGCCGTGGGCGGCTACCTCGGCCGCCCGCTGGAGCTGGTGGTCAAGGACGACAAGGCCAACCCCGACGAGGGCCGCAAGGTGAGCCAGGAACTGCTGGCCGAGAAGGTGGTGGCCACCATCGGCTTCTGCAACACCGGAGTGGCGCTGAAGTCCATCGACCTGTTCCAGGACGCGAAAACGCCGCTCATCGTGCCCTGTTCGTCGGGCACTGCCGTCACGGCCAAATACCCGGCGCCGGAGAGCTACATCTTCCGGGTGCAGGCCCGCGACGCACTGCAGGCGCCGTTCATGGTGGACGACATCCTCAAGCGCGGCTGGGACAAGGTCGCCATCTTTGCCGACAAGACAGGCTACGGCGAGGGCGGCTACAACGACGTGGTGGCGGCGCTGGCTGCCAAGAACCTTAAGCCCGTGCACGTTGCGCGTTTCGACCTGGGCGTGAAGGACCTCAGCGCAGAACTTGCGGCCGCGCGCACCGCGGGCGCCAACGTGGTCTACAGCTACACCGTGGGGCCCGAAAACGCCGTCATCGCCAATGGCCGCAAGGCCCTGGGCTGGAAGGTGCCGCAGGTGGGCGCGTGGCCGCTGTCGTTCCCCAACTTCATCGAAGGTGCCAAGGACGCTGCAGAAGGTGCGCTGATGGTGCAGACCTTCATTGCCGAACCCAGCAACGAGCGGCGCGCGTCCTTTCTTGCAAACTACACACGCAAGTACCAGCGCAAGGTGGCCGTGCCCATGGCGGCCGCCAATGCGTACGACGCGACCTATCTGCTCATGTATTCCTTCCTGGGCATCCGCGACGGCAACCTGAACGGGCGGGCCATCAAGGAGTCGCTGGAGGGCCGCATGAAGACCTACTACGGCGTCGTCTCCACCTACGACAAGCCGTTCAGCGTACAGGACAAGGACGCCATCACGCGCAACATGCTGGTCATCGGGCAGGTGAAGAACGGCGCCATCACCTTTGCCTACCCCGAGGACGCCAAGCGCAACCTCATCATCCAGCGCAAGCAGTAAGTCGCTGCCGAACGTGAGCGCCTCGCCGTGCGCGACGGCAGCCGCCTGACTTTGCGCTGACCGCTGCACCCGCCGGGGCCAAAGGCGCGCGGCGCTGCACAGACAATAGCGCCGTGCTGTCCGTCCTCCTCATCACCTTCCCCTTCTTCGCGCTGGTGCTCTGCGGCTATCTGGCTGCACGGCGGGGCGTGCTGCCGCAGCCGGCCATTCCGGGGCTCAACACCTTTGTGCTGTATTTCGCGCTGCCGTGCATGCTGTACCGCTTTGGCGCCAGCACCCCCATCGGCCAGCTGCTGGACCCGGCCGTGGCCGGCGTGTACGGCCTGTGCGCGCTCATCATGGTGGGGGGCACCGTGGCGCTCACGCGGCGCGGCCCTATCGGCTGGAACGATGCCGCCTTCGGCGCGCTCGTGGCGGCCTTCCCCAACACCGGCTTTATGGGCGTGCCACTGCTGGTGGCGCTGGTGGGCGCGCAAAGCGCGGGCCCGGCCATCGTCACCATCGTGGTGGACATGGTGATCACCAGCTCGCTGTGCATTGCGCTGTCGCGGCTGGACGGCGCGGGCACGCATGGCGTGGGTGTGGCGCTGAAGAACGCCTTCAAGGGCATGGCCACCAACCCCATGCCCTGGGCCATCGCACTGGGCGCCCTGGCCTCGGCCATGCACTGGACATTGCCGGGCCCCGTGGACAAGACCATCGCCATGCTGGCCGACGCGGCCTCGCCCGTGGCGCTGTTCACCATCGGCGCGGTGCTGGCCCGATCGCAGATGAACCAGCACGAGCAGGTGCCGGCGCGCCTGTACGTGCCCGTGGCACTGGCCAAGCTGCTGGTGCACCCGCTGCTGGTGTGGGCCGTGGGCACGGTCGCCATCGCGCTGGGCGTCCCGCTCACGCCGTTTGCGCTCACCGTGCTGGTGCTGCTGGCGGCGCTGCCCAGCGCCAGCAATGTGTCGCTGCTGGCCGAGAAGTTCGGTGCCAACAACGGGCGCGTGGCGCGCATCATCCTGGTGTCGACGGCGCTGGCCTTTCTCAGCTTCTCCGCCGGCGTGGCGCTGTTGACCTGAGCGGCACCAAGCCCGCAGGGGGTCAGGCCGCAGGCGGCGGCGTCTTGCGCCCCACCAGGTACTGCACGCCAAACAGGCCGTAGAACTCCGAGTGCGGCTCGCCCGCGGCCAGGTGAAAGACCTCGCCCGCCTCGTACACGCGCTCCGACGTCGCCGTCGCGATGCGGATGTCGCCCGACAGGATCAGCGCCTTGGCCTCGAACGGATGCGTGTGGTCGCCCAGCATGCCGGCCGCTTCGCGCGTCACCGTGACAGGGGGCTCAAAGCCTTCGCGGGCCAGTTCCTGGGCAAATTGTTCGGGGGTCATGGGGCTTGTCTCCTGCGGGGCTTGAGGGATGGCTGGCACCGGGTGGCGAGGGCGTGTTAACCATCCTGGGCACGCCAGTGTAGGCGCTGGGCGCTTCGTGCTGGTGCCGCTGCGGGGCGCGATGGAATCAGCAAGACTGCGGCCGCATCACCCCCACGCGGTCAAATCACCAGCGGATCTACATCCACCAGCCAGCGCACCAGGCCCTTGTGCTCGGGCTGGGCACGCGTGGCCTGCAGCACGGGCTGCCAGGCGGCCAGAAAGCGCTGCAGCGTGGTGCGGCTGCTGCTTTCCAGCAGCATCTGGGCACGCTCCACGTTCGCCACGCGCTGGATGGTGAGCGGCACGGGCGGGAACAGGATGACGGTGCCGTCAGGCAGCCCGGGCAGCTGTGCCGCATGGGCCGCGGCGGTGGCGCCGGTGAGAAAACCCTGGGCCACGTCCTGTGTGCGGGCGTCGGCGCGCACCAGGGCCTGGTAGGCAAAGGGCGGCATGGCGGCCTCTTCGCGCTCCTTGAGCTGCCGGGCGGCAAAGGCTTCGTAGTCGTGCTGGCGCAGCGCCTCGTACACGGCATGCTGCGGGTGCCAGGTCTGTACCCACATCTCGCTGCGCGTGCCCTGCGCCGCCACATAGGCGGCGTCGCGCCCGGCGCGGCCGGCGGCCTGCATCAGCAGGGCAAACAGGCGCTCGGGCGCGCGGAAGTCGCTGCTGAACAGCGCGCCGTCGGGCTGCACGGCGGCCACCAGGGTGATGCGCCGGAAGTCGTGGCCCTTGGCGATCATCTGCGTGCCCACCAGCACGTCCACCTCGCCCGCATGCACCTGCGCCAGCTGGGCCTCCAGCGCCCCTTTGGCCTTGGTCGTGTCGGCGTCGATGCGGGCCACGCGGGCGGCCTGGCCGTCGGGGCGCACCACGTTGCGCAGCAGGGTGGCCAGCTGTTCCTCCAGCTGCTCGGTGCCCCGGCCCATGGGGTGGATGTCGGCGCTGCCGCAGGTGGGGCAGTGGCGGGGCACGCGCACGGTGTAGCCACAGTGGTGGCAGCGCAGGGTGCGGTCGGTCTTGTGGAAGACCTGGTGGGCACTGCAGTGCGGGCAGTCGCTTTTCCAGCCGCAGTCCACGCAGTGCAGCACGGGCGCGTAGCCCCGGCGGTTGAGCAGCACCATGCTCTGCTCGCCGCGCGCGACGCGCTCGGTGATGGCGGCCAGCAGCGGCGCGCTGAACACGGTGCGCCGGGGCTGCTGGTTCATGTCCACCCGGCGCACGCGGGCCAGGGCACCGGCGCCGATGCTTGACCCTATGCGACTTGGCATGTGCAGCCGCAGGTAGCGGCCGCCCCCGGGGTCTTCGGGTGTGGGCGGGCGGCTGGCGTGCCAGCTTTCCAGGGACGGCGTGGCCGAGCCCAGGATCACCTTGGCGCCCTGCTCGCGCCCGCGCCAGATGGCCAGGTCGCGGGCGGAATAGCGCGCGCCCTCCTGCTGCTTGTAGCTGGGGTCGTGCTCCTCGTCGACCACGATCAGCCGGAGCCCCGGCAGGCTCGCAAACACCGCCATGCGCGTGCCCAGCACGATGCGCGCCGTGCCGCTGTGCGCGGCCAGCCAGCTCTTGAGGCGCTGGGGGTGGGTCATGCCGCTGTGCAGCGAGACCACGGCCTGGCGGCCGAAGCGGGGTGCGAAGCGGGCGGTGAAGCGTTCTTCCAGCTGGGGCGTGAGGTTGATCTCCGGCACCATCACCAGCGCCTGCGCCGGGATCCCGTTGCGGTCGTCGGCCTCCAGGCCCTCCAACGACTCCAGCGCCTCCTGCACACAGCGCAGGTACACCTCGGTCTTGCCGCTGCCGGTGCTGCCAAACAGCAGGAAGGGGCCAGGATTTGAAGAAATTTGGGCTCTAGCGCTTTCCTGTTCTGGGCTGAGTGCTATGTTTTGTATAGCGTCATCGCCGTGCTCGGCGGCCGGCACCGGGCGACGCAGGCGGCGGGCCAGCTGGGCGGGGCCCAGGTCGCGCAGCTGCGGGGGCAGGGCGGACAGGGCCACCTCGCCCAGCGCGCGCTGGTAGTAACGCGCAGCGAACGCCACCATGCGGCGCCAGGGGCGGTCCAGCGGGGCCACGCCGTCCAGCACACCGGCAATGGCGCGCAGGCTGGCGCCTTCGGGCAGTTCGCCCGTGGCGTCTTCCGCGTCCCACACCACGCCCAGCACCTCGCGCGCGCCCAGCGGCACGCGCACCAGGGTGCCGGGCGCCAGCGGGCGGTCGCTGGCATAGCTCAGCAGGTCGCCCACGCCACTGTGCGAAGGCGTGTGCAGGGCCACGGGGACGGTGAACGAAGGCATGCGAAAGGTCTCTGGGTACGCGGTGCGATGGGGGCCGCACGGACGACAGTGCGGTGGAGCTTTACACGCTAAGTGCTTGATTTGCGGCCGCCCGCCGGCTTGCCTGCCGCATTCTGTGGATAACTTTGTTGACATCCGCAGGCGCATGGGGCTGCAACACCCAGGATGCGGGGGCAGGCTGGCACGGGCTTTGGCAATGGAAAAGAGAAAAAATCCTTATGAATCAATGGCTTGAAGAGATTTTTGAATCGATTGGCCGTTCCTGCGGCAAGAGCGGGCAATGCTGCGCCGCATCAAGATTCGTGTGCATAAGTCGAACAGGCCGGGCGCGTCAAGGGATTTTTGAGCCCCATTTCTGTGCTAGCGCGGGGCCCCCGATGTTCAGCGCTTTCTCCGATATGCGTCCCAAGTGCTTGATTTGTTTCGGTAAATGAAAGAAATCCAGAATTTCTGTGGATAACTTTGTTGATATCCACTGTGTTTGGCCTGCAAGCCCTTGAAAATCCGTGCTTTCGCTGGAATGCCTGTCAAAAAAGCAGGGTTTAAAAACCCAGCAAATTCAAGCACTTAGCATTTTGGAAAAGTATTTGAAGAAACCAGTTGCGCGCGCCCCGCGCGCAAGCCCGATGCCCCGCTTTTGTGCATAAGTCATCGTCCACTGACCTCCGATAGTGCGGGGCTTTGCCGGGCTACGGCCCACGCTCAGCCGCGGCGCTGCGCCCGAGAGTGGCTGTGCACCGCCTCTACCAGCGCCGCCACATGCTCGGGCGGTGTGAACTGGCTGATGCCGTGGCCCAGATTGAAGATGTGGGTGGGGCCGGTGGTGCTGCGGTCGGTGTGGGGGGCGCCAAAGCTGTCGAGCACATGGCGCACCTGCTGCTCGATCTGCGCCGGCGGCGCAAACAGCACATTGGGGTCGATGTTGCCCTGCAGCGCCTTGCCAGGGCCGCCCGCTTGGCCGCCCACGATGGCGCGGGCGGCGCCCAGGTTGGCCGTCCAGTCCAGGCCCAGCACCTCGCAGTCCAGGTCTTTCATCTCGGGCAGCCAGATGCCGCCGCCCTTGGTGAACACGATGCGGGGCACGTCGGTGCCGTCCACGCCCGTGCGTTTCAATTGCGCCAGCACGCGCCGGGTGTAGGCCAGGCTGAATGCCTGGAAGGCGCCATCGGCCAGCACCCCGCCCCAGCTATCAAAGATCATCACGGCCTGGGCGCCCGCGTCGATCTGGGCGTTCAGGTAGGCGGCCACGGCGTCGGCATTGATAGCCAGGATGCGGTGCATCAGGTCGGGGCGTGCGTACATCAGGCTCTTGACCAGGCGGTAGTCGTCGCTGCCCTTGCCTTCGACCATGTAGCAGGCCAGCGTCCAGGGGCTGCCCGAAAAGCCGATCAGCGGCACACGGCCGTTGAGCGCCTTGCGGATGCTGGTGACCGCGTCGAACACATAGCGCAGCTTGTCCATGTCGGGCACGGCCAGCTCGGCCACGGCGGCCTCATCGCGCACCACTTTGGCAAAGCGCGGGCCCTCGCCCTCGGCAAATGACAGGCCCAGGCCCATCGCGTCGGGCACGGTGAGGATGTCGCTGAACAGGATGGCCGCATCGAGCGGGAAGCGTTCCAGCGGCTGCAGGGTCACTTCGGTGGCGTAGTCCACATTGGTGGCCAGCCCCATGAAGCTGCCCGCCTGGGCGCGCGTGGCCTTGTACTCCGGCAGGTAGCGGCCGGCCTGGCGCATCAGCCACAGGGGGGTGTAGTCGGTGGCCTGGCGGCGGCAGGCGCGCAGGAAGGTGTCGTTTTGCAGGGGGGCGAAAGTCATGCACCGATTGTCGCAGGCGCTTCCCCCCAGGGTCAGCGCTCGGCGATGTAGTGCGACATGCGCACCACCTCGCCGGGCGCCAAGAAAGCCCGCACCTCCGTTTCCAGCGCCTGGTCGGCCATGGTGGCGCGGGCGCGCTGGTGCAGGTAATCGGCCCAGGACTCGACGATGAAGCGCTCCACATAGTGCGAGGGGTCGCCCAGGTCCTTGTACACGCGCCAGAAGGTGGCGCCGTCGCGCCGGCGCGGCGCCTTCATGCGGCTGATGGTGTCGAGAAAGGCGGCGTCGGTGCCGGGGGCGATGCGGTAGCCCACCTCCACAGCCACCGGGCCGGCCTCGGGCAGGGGCTCGGCCTCGATGAAGAGTTCGTCCCAGGGCGTGGCCTGGGTCACTTCATGCAGCGCGCCCATGCGCAGCGGCATGGGGCGCGCCAGCAGCAGACCGGCCACCATCAGCGCGGTGGCGGCGCACAGCGTGGGCGACAGGCCCACGATGTCCGACGCCGCGCCCCAGAACGCCGAGCCCATCGCAAACGCACCCAGCGCCGCCACCATGTGCATGGCCACCGCGCGCGAGCGCACCCACTGCGGCGCACTCGCCTGCGTGGCGGTGTTGAAGGTGGACATGGCCGACATCCAGGCCGCGCCCGCAAACAGCATGGCGATGTAGACCACCCAGGCGATCTGGGTGAGCGCCGCCACCAGCATGGCCGCGCCGAAAACGACGCCGCCCGTGCCCACGATGGCCTCCAGCCCGAACCGCGCCCGCAGCCGCCCCAGCACCAGCCCCACGGCCACCGCGCCCGTGCCCATGCAGCCCATCAGCAAGCCAAAGCCCGGTGCGCCCGTGCCCAGGCGCTGGGCAATCACCGGCAGCAGCGCCCACAGGGCCGAGCCTGCGGCGCTGAAGGCCATCACCCGCACCAGCTGCGCGAGGATCATGCGCGAGTGCCAGGCAAAGCGCAGGCCGCTCAGGGTGCCGCCCCACAGGCGTTCGGCCGGCAGCTTGGACGGCGGGTGTTCCTTGGGCGGCCAGCGGCGGATGGACTCCCACATCACCAGCGAGGTGGTCACCGTGATGGCAAACACCCACCCAGCGCCCAGCTGCGCAAACACCAGCCCCGCCAGCGTGGGGCCCACGGCGCGCGCGGCGTTGTAGGCAATGCTCACGGCGGTGATGGCCTGCGGCCATTCGTCGCGCGGCACGGGGTCGATGACCGAAGAGTTCCATGCCGGCGTGAGCATGGCCGTGCAGCAGCCGCACACGAACACGAGCAGCAGCACGGCCCCGGGCCCGCCCCAGCCACCCAGCACCAGCAGCGTGAGCAGCGCGCAGGCGGCCACCTGTGCCAGCAGCGCGCCGGAGATCAGGCGCCGGCGGTCCGTGGTGTCGGCCAGCACGCCTGCGGGCAGGGCCAGCAAAAACATCGGCAAGAAAACGGCTGTCTGCACCAGCGCCGCCAGAAACGACGAGCCCGTGAGCTCCACCATCAGCCAGGCGGCGGCCATGCTCTGCATGCCGCTGCCCACAAAGAAGATGCCGCCGCAGATCCACAGGCCCCGAAACGCGGGCTGGCGCAGGGGGCTCCACAGGGAGTTCGAGGTCTGGGACATGGTCGTGGGGTTCGCTTCCGTGTTGTTCTTGGGGGCGTATAGGGCTGGTGGGGCTGGGCTGGCCCTGCATTCAATCGGGATGCCGCCCGCCCCGCAGCCGGTAGGTGCGCGGCACATCGGTGCGGCGCGCCACCAGCGCCTCGGCCCGCTGCTGCATGTGGGCCAGGGCCTGGTCCAGGCCTGCCACGGCGTCGGCCCCCAGCCCGGCCAGCAGGTCCTGGTTGAGCGCCTTCACCTGCGGGAGCAGCCCATCGTGCACGGCCTGGCCCGCGGGCGTGAGGCTCAGCACCGCCTGGCGCCGGTCGCCGGGCATGGCGTTGCGGGTGATGAGCTTTTTGGCCAGCAGCGAGGTGATGGCGCGCGAGGTGCGCGCGCGGTCCAGGCCCAGGCGCTGGGCCAGCTCGGCCGGGGGCATGCGCGGGTGCTGGGCCAGCATCATCAGCAGCCCCCACTCGCGCCGTGTGATGCCGTAGCCGCCTTCGCACAAGCGCACCACCAGGCTGCCCGCCACCGCGAGCAGGCGGTTCAAGCGGTACATCAGCAGGTCGTTGGCGGCCTGCGGGTGGGTCAGGCGGTGGCCCGGCGGGGCGGGGTCGGCAGGAGGGGCCGGGGCGGGCACGGGCATCAGGGTATCCACGGGCATGAGTTGATTAGATCAATCGATTGTGTGGCCAATACATTGCGCCCATCAACCCGTGGCACTGCCACTGACCGAGGAGACACCAACCATGTGGAAACCCCTTGCCACCTCTGCCCTCACCGCCGTGCTGGCCCTGTGCGCCACCTTGGCACAGGCGCAGGACGCCCCGCTGCGCATCGTCGTGGGTTATGCCCCCGGCGGCTCCACCGACCGCGTGGCCCGCATCGTGGCCGACAAGCTGGGGGCCAAGCTCGGCACGCCCGTCATCGTGGAGAACAAGACCGGCGCGGGCGGCCGCCTGTCGGCCCAGGCCGTCAAGGCCGCGCCCGCCCACCAGCCCACGCTGCTGCTGGCCAACCCGGCCGTGATGCTGGTGGCGCCGCTGGTGTTCCCGGACGCAGGCTACGACCCCGAGCGCGACTTCCGCCCGGTGAGCCATGTCAACAGCTACGAGTTTGGCGTGGCCGTGGGCAGCGCCGTGCCGGTGAAGGAACTGCCTCACCTCATGGCCTGGCTGAAGGCCAACCCCGACAAAGCCAACTTCGGTGTGCCCGCCACCGGCAGCCTGCCGCACTTCTTTGGCCTGATGGTGGGCGAAGCCGCCAAGGTCAATGGCGAGGTGGTGGGCTACCGGGGCTCCGGCCCCTTGCTCAACGATCTGTTGGGCGGCCAGGTGCCTGTGGCGTTCGATACCTTTGACACGCTGCTGCCGCAGCACGAGGCCGGCAAGATCCGCATCCTGGCCGTGTCGGGTGCCAAACGCAGCGCGCTGGCCAGCGGCATCCCCACTTTCAAGGAGGGCGGGCTCGACATTGCGGCGACGGGCTGGAACACCTTCTTCGCCCCGTTGAGCATGCCCAAGCCCCAGGCCGATCGGCTGGCGTCGCTGATCCACGAGGTGATGAAAGACCCCGACACCCAGCGCAAGTTCGAGGCCGCCAAGATGGAGCCCGTGGCGGCCACCATGGCGCAGACCGAAGCCATGCTCAAGGCCTACCGCGCGCAGTGGGCGCCGGTGGTACAGCGCTCGGGGTTCAAGCCTTGATGTCCATGGGCAGTGACTCAACCTCCAACCGTTCACGCTGAGCCTGTCGAAGCGCAGCGCAAGGCTTCGACAGGCTCAGCCCGAACGGTTTTAACGACGTCGCCGAGCGTTGTTCATAGGTTCCCAGCTCCGCCGCCAGCCACCCCGCGCCAACCGTTCACGCTGAGCCCGTCGAAGCGCAGCGCAAGGCTTCGACAAGCTCAGCCCGAACGGTCCAAGGCGGTGGTGAGTGCAAACCGATCACCCGATTCCCCGGTACCAGCCCCATGCCCCAGCGCCCCAACATCCTCTTTATCGTCGCCGATGACCTCGGCTACGCCGACCTCGGCTGCTACGGCGGCCGCAACGCGGCCTTTGGCCCGGTGTCACCGGTGCTCGACCAGTTGGCGGCCCACGGCCTGAAGCTGACCCAGGGCTATGCCAACTCGCCCGTCTGCTCGCCCACGCGCTTTGCGCTGATGACGGCGCGCTACCAATACCGCCTGCGCGGCGCGGCCGAGGAGCCCATCAACAGCAAGAGCCGCGGCAGCACCACCCTGGGCCTGCCGCCCGAGCACCCCACGCTGCCCTCGTTGCTGCGCGCAGCGGGCTACCGCACGGCGCTGATGGGCAAGTGGCACCTGGGCTACCCGCCCGCGTTCGGGCCACTGCGTTCGGGTTATGAGGAGTTCTTTGGCCCCATGTCGGGCGGGGTGGACTACTTCACGCACTGCAGCTCCGGCGGCCAACACGACCTGTACCTGGGCGAAGAAGAAAAGCAGCAGGACGGCTACCTCACCGACCTCATCACCGACCACGCGCTCGACTACGTGCAGCGCATGGCGGAGGGCGCGAAAGACGGCACGCCATTCTTTCTGAGCCTGCATTACACGGCGCCGCACTGGCCGTGGGAAACACGCGACGACGAGGCGCTGGCGCAGGAGGTCAAGGGCAACCTGTTCCACCTGCACGGCGGCAACATCGAGACCTATCGCCGCATGATCCACCACATGGACGAGGGCATCGGCCGCATCATGGCCGCGCTGCAGCGCCATGGCATTGAGCGCGACACCTTGGTGGTGTTCACGAGCGACAACGGCGGCGAGCGCTTTTCAGACAGCTGGCCGCTGGTGGGCGGCAAGATGGACCTGACCGAGGGCGGCATCCGCGTGCCGTGGATCGCGCACTGGCCCGCCGTGATTGCGCCCGGTGGCGTGAGTGCGCAGACCTGCATGACCATGGACTGGTCGGCCACCATGCTGGATGCGGCCGGTGTGCCCGCCGCGCCGGACCACCCGCTGGATGGCCGCTCGCTCATGCCGCTGCTGCGCGATGCCTCCGTGCATGACGAGCCCGCGCTGTTCTGGCGCATGAACCACCGGGGCCAGCGCGCCATGCGCCAGGGCGACTGGAAATACCTGCGTGTGGACGGCAACGACTATCTGTTCAACCTGGCGCTGGACGAGCGCGAGCGCGCCAACCGGGCGCCCGTGGAGCCCGAGCGGCTGCTGCACATGCGGGCGGCATGGGAGGCGTGGAACGCCTCGATGCCTGCGGTCCCGGAAGACGCGACGGTGAGCCTGGGCTATTCGGCCAAGGACATGCCGCAGCGGTGAAGCGGTCGATTTTTTTGATTGTTTTTTTGCCTTCAGCGCTTACTGGTAAAGCGCTTGCAGCTATCAATTAAGTAGCATTCCGTCCTTGCCGGCCTCCAGCAGCCGCGTGAGCAGCGGGTGCATCACCTTGCGCGCGTTGTAGATCAGGTGGAACTGCTCCTGCACGTCGGGGGTGGTGCCCACCTGCACCAGCCCGTGCGTCTGCGCCAGATGCGCGCCCAGCGACACCGGCGCCGGCATCACGCCCATGCCGGTGGACGCAAAGGTGCTCAAGAGCGCGCTGTCCTCAAACTCGCCGGCAATCTGCGGGCGAATGCGTTCGCGCTCCAGCCATTGGTCGATGCGCGCGCGCATGGCGGCATGGTCGGTGGGCAGCAGCACCGGCACGCTGGCCAGGCTGCGCGGAAACCCCTCGGCCGCAGCAGCGGCCCAGGCGGGCGGCGCATACCAGGCCAGGGGGCTGGTGCCCAGCAGCTCGCTCGTGGTCTTGAGGGCCGGGTTGGGCGGCGCGGGCCGGTCGGCCAGCACGGCATGCAGCTTGTGCAGCGCCAGCTCGCCCAGCAGCGGCTGGAACTCGCCCTCGTGGCACAGCAGGCGCAGGTGCGGCTCGTTCAGCACGGGGGTCAGCAGTCGGTGCACGGCCAGCTTGGCAATGCCGTCCGAAATGCCCAGGTTCAGCCGCACGGTGGGGCCGCTGGCGGCTTCGCGCACGCGCTGCGGCAGTTGCTCGCCCAGCGCAAAGATGTGGTCCGCCTCGTGCAGCGCGGCCACCCCGGCCTCCGTCAGCGTCAGGCTGCGGCCCTCGGTGCGCAGCAGGCTCACGCCCAGCGACTTCTCCAGCTCGCGCACCTGGGCGCTGATGGTCTGCACGGCCATGTCCAGCCGCTCGGCGGCCCGGGCGATGCCGCCTTCCTTGGCCACCACCCAGAAGTAGAAAAGATGACGGTAGTTGAAGCTCTGGCTCATCGTGTCCTCTCAGGTGCCTGCGCGCGGGGCGCGCGTCTACCGCAATTTTGGTTCGTAAAAACCGAACCAATCCTACCAATAAGGCAGGTTTTAAAGAATCAATTGCGTCCCTACAGTGCGGGGCTTTGGCGGCCGGGCAGGGTGCTGGCCAATGCCATTCCCTTGATGGAGCACGCATGGAAACGATAGGCACGTGGTGGATGTGGGCGGGATTTGCCGTCTTTGTGGTGGTGGCCATTGCCATCGACCTCTTGGTGATGGAGCGACAGGGCGCGCACCGGGTGACGATGAAGGAGGCGCTGAACTGGAGCCTGATGTGGTTCTCGCTGGCCTTTGTGTTTGTGGCCATCCTGTGGTGGTACCTGGACGGCAGCCAGGGGCGCGAGGTGGCGAACACAGTGTCGATGCAGTTCATCACCGGCTACCTGGTGGAAAAGAGCCTGTCGGTGGACAACATCTTCGTGTTCCTGATGCTGTTCAGCTACTTCGCCGTGCCCCCACAGTACCAGAAGCGCGCGCTCATCATCGGCATCATCGGCGCCATCGTGCTGCGCACCTTGCTCATCCTGGCGGGCGCCTGGCTGCTGGCCACCTTCCACTGGCTGCTGTATGTGTTCGGCGCCTTCCTGGTGATCACCGGCGTCAAGATGTGGTTTGCGGCCGGGCAGGAGCCGGAGATTTCTTCCAACCCGGTGCTGAAGTTTCTGAAGAAGCGCATCCCCATCACCGACCAGTTCGACGGCGAGAAGCTCTCGACCATGGTCAACGGCGTCAAGCACTTCACGCCCCTGTTTGCCGTGCTGGTGCTGATCGGCACCACCGACATCATCTTTGCGGTGGACAGCATCCCGGCGATCTTCGCGATCACCACCGACCCGTTCATCGTGCTCACTGCCAACATCTTCGCCATCCTGGGCCTGCGCGCGCTGTACTTTTTGCTGGCCGACCTGGCCAGCCGCTTCCACCTGCTGGCCTACGGCCTGGCCCTGGTGCTGGTGTTCATCGGCGGCAAGATGCTGCTCATCGACCTGGTGAAGATCCCGATCGGCTATGCGCTGCTGGTGACGGCCACGCTGATTGCCGGCTCCATCGTGCTGTCGCTGCGCAACTCGAGCGAAAGCGGCCACGGCGGCCCGGCATTGGGCCGCAAAGACTGACGAGCGGGTGCAGCGTCGTCAGTGGTCGGCGGCGCCGCGGGCCAGCAGCAGCGCATGCTGCAGCGTGGCCTGGTCGCCGATGTGGTTGGCCAGCAGCAGCACCAGGCGCGCGTTCATGGCGTGGCTCTCAGCCGCAGACAGGCCCTGGTGCGCGGCGATCAGTGCTTCGTAAAAGTCGTCGCAAGCCTGCAGGTGGGGGGCGGTGTTCAGCATGGGCGTGTTCTCGTCAATGCACCGAGGCGGTGGCGCGCGCCAGCGCGCTGCGCACGGCGGCCTCGGTGGGGGCGCGCCAGCGGGCGCACACATGCTGGTCGGGCCGCACCAGATAGGCAGTGTGCGGCGTTGCGTCCAGCCGCTGTGCGGCCAGGCCCTGCGGGTCGGCCACGTCGGGGCCCATCTGCAGCACCTTCACATGGGGCAGGCCCTGCGCCCAGGCGGGCGCTGCCCCAAACACCAGCAGCGTGAAGTCCGGCCCCAGCTCGCGCAGCAGCCAGGTGGGCTGGCCGTGCTTCTCCAAGGGCGCATCCAGCAGCACGGCGCCCGGCACCTGGGTGCCGGCAAAGGTGTCGGTGTCGGGCGTGTTCAGCGGCGACGTGTGCAGCGTGGCCGGCACCGACAGGCGCCCGCTGTTGACGATGCGGCGCGCAAACGCGTGCTCGCGCGCCAACTGCAGCACCGCGTCGCGGAACAGGCGGCTCACCTCGCTCTTGGGGGTGATGAAGTCGGTGGCGCGGGTGGAGTGGCAGATGTTCTCGTCGGCTGCGTACTCGCGCTCGGGGCCGTAGGTGCCCACCAGCGCGGGGCTGGCGCGGCCCTGAAGCACCCAGTCCAGCTTCCAGGCCAGGTTCTCGGCGTCCTGCACGCCGCTGTTGGCGCCGCGCGCGCCAAAGGGCGACACGCCGTGGGCGCTGTCGCCCGCAAACACCACGCGGCCGTGCACAAAGCGGTCCATGCGCTGGCAGGCAAAGGTGTAGACGCTCGCCCATTCCAGCGTGAACTGCGCATCGGCACCCAGCAGCGCCCGCACGCGCGGGATGATGTTCTCGGGCTTCTTTTCTTCGTCGGGGTCGGCGTCCCAGCCCAGCTGGAAGTCGATGCGCCACACGTTGTCGGGCTGGCGGTGCAAGAGCACGCTCTGGCCCGGGTGGAACGGCGGGTCGAACCAGAACCAGCGCTCGGTCGGGAAGTTCGTGCCGCCCGCCAGCTTCACATCGGCAATCAAAAAGCGGTCGTGAAACGTGCGGCCCGGCGCCTGCAGGCCCAGCATCTGCCGGGTGGGCGAGCGCGATCCATCACAGGCCACCAGCCACTGCGCGTCCATCGGGTACGGGCCATCCGGGGTGTCGATGGTCAAAAGAGCGCCATCCGCGCGGGGCGCCACGGCCGTCACCTGGTTGCGCCAGCGGATGTCGATGCCCGGCAACTGCAGCGCGCGCCCCACCAGGCAGGCCTCGGCGTAGTACTGCTGCAGGTTGATGAAGGCGGGGCGCTCGTGGCCCTCTTCGGGCAGCAGGTTGAACTCATACAGCGGCGCATCCTGCAGGAACACCTTGCCCACGTTCCACGACACGCCCTTGTCCACCATGCGCTGGCCCACGCCCAGCCGGTCCCAGATCTCCAGCGTGCGCTTGGCAAAGCAGATGGCGCGCGAGCCGGTGGAGAGCCGGTGGTCGTTGTCCAGCACCACCACGCGCTGCCCGCGCTGGGCCAGGTCGATGGCCAGCGACAGCCCCACGGGGCCCGCGCCGACGATCACCACCGGGTGCCGCGCGGGCGTGACGCCGTCCTGGTCGGGCGAGCGCACGTAGCCAAAGTCGAGCGCCTGCACCTCGGCGCCCGCCGCGTGGAAGGCCTCGGCAGGGATGTCTCTGGGGTTCATGGTTCTGCGACCTTTACATGTGTGTGTCTTACCGATGCCTGTTGAGAGCACAGCCCTTTGCAACCGGCGCGCCCTGGACGAGGGCAGCCGAGCAAGGGCCGCCCCGCAGCGAGGGCTGCGTCCCCCTTCCCGAATCGCGCAGCGGTTCGAGAGAAGGGGGAAGGCGCGCAGCGCCTCAGGGGGTTGTTCTCTGCCTAGCCTTCTAAAGCCTTCCACATCTGGATGTCACGCTCGGCCGTCCAGATGCGTGGGTCCGGGTATTGCGTGGCCTCGTCGTACGCGCGGGTCACGTCAAACGGCATGCAGTGGTTGAAGATCACCCAGTGGCCGTACTGGGGCTGCAGCTTGGCAAACGTGGCCTCGTACACCTTGCGCAGGTCTTCGCCTTGCGCAGCGCTGGCCTGCACGCTCTCATACAGGTCGCTGATGAAGGCGCGTGTGCCCGCCAGGCCCGCCTGCACCTGCTCGGGCGTCTGCAGCGCGGCACCGCGGCCGGGCACCAGCTTTTCGGGCTTGAGGGCTGCGATGTTGTCCAGGGTCTGCGGCCAGTCCTTGAAGTACGCGTCGCCCGCATACGGCGTGGCGTCGAACTCCACCAGGTCGCCGCTGAACAGGATCTTTTCCTGCGGCAGCCAGGCCACCGTGTCGCCCTTGGTGTGGCCCCGGCCCAGCTGCAGGATCTGCACCTCCAGCTGGCCCAGCCACAGCGTCATCTTCTGGCGGAAGGTCATCGTGGGCCAGGTCAGGCCGTCCGGCACGCTCTCCACGTTCTGGAACAGGCGCGGAAAGCGGCCGATCTCGCTGTCCTTGTCGAACTGGCCGCGCTCCACGATCAGGTCGCGCGTGTCCTCGCTGGCAATGATGTGCTCGGCGCCATAGGCACTCGCGCCCAGCACGCGCACGGCGTGGTAGTGGCTCAGCAGCACGTATTGGATGGGCTTGTCCGTCACCTCGCGGATGCGGCGGATCACGTCCTGCGCCATCACCGGTGTGGCCTGGGTGTCGATGACCATCACGGCGTCGTCGCCAATGATGATGCCGGTGTTGGGGTCGCCCTCGGCCGTGTAGGCGTACGCATGGTCAGAGAGCTTGTCGAAGCTCACCTTCTTTTCTTCGAGGTCGGCGGCGGAGGCAAAGGTCTTGGTGTTCATGGCGAAAATTTGTAATGGATGAATGTATTCAACTAAACAGAATGTCGACATGCTAGGCAAAAGATTTGCCTATGTCTAACGCATTTGCTTAGGTGTAAACCCGCAGCTGCGTCTGACCGCCCGTCGCATGGACAATCGCGCCATGCCTTTTCTCCCCCCCGACCTGCCCAGCCCGGACGACGACGACACCCCCGCGCGCACGCCGCGCGGTATCCAGAGCGTGGAGGTGGGCGGCCAGCTGCTCAAGGTGCTGGCCCGCACTGGCCGCCGCATGGCCCTCAAGGACCTGGCCCGCGCCGCCGACATGACGGCCGCCAAGGCCCATCCCTATCTGGTCAGTTTTGGCAAGCTGGGCCTGATCGAGCAAGACGCGGTGAGCGGTCACTACGGCCTGGGCCCTCTGGCCATGCAGCTTGGCCTCATCAGCCTGCAGCAGGTCGACCCGGTGCGGCTGGCGATTGCCGAGCTGCCCGCGCTGGCGCAGCGCATCGGCTACACCGTGTCGGCCTCGGTGTGGGGCGACAGCGGCCCCACCGTCATCCGCGTGGAAGAAGGGCCCACGGCGGTCTATGTGGCCATGCGCCACGGCACTACGGCCTCGGTGCGGCACACGGCCACGGGCAAGGTGTTTGCCGCCTTTGGCCCGCGTGCGCGCGCCGCCGCGGCGCTCCAGGCCGAGGGGTTCGCGGGGGCGCTGGACGAGCCTGCCTTTGCCGCAGAACTCGAGGCCGTGCGCGCGCAGCGTGTGGCGCAGGTCACCGACCAGCTGTTGCCCGGCATCAGCGCCCTGGCCACGCCGGTGTTCGACGGCTTCGGACAGCTGGTGCTGTGCCTGGCGGTGATCGGCCCCAGCGCCACGCTGACTACTGGCCCGGGCAGCGAGACGGCCCGGCTGCTCTGCGATGCCGCACAGGCCATGTCGCAGCGCCTGGGCGCGCCGGTCAGCGTCTGAGGCACCGCCGACATCCCGGACGCGCGAGGGCGCTAACGTAGGAATTTGCGCCAATGCATCCGTCGCATTCGGCTGACACGGTTGGCTGCGCCGCACTCCTAGAATCGCCCGATCCACGAGTGGCCGCCGTGCACGCCGCGAGTCGTCATCGCCGTCGTGCCCCACCCCGCCCGTGCCCCCGGCGGGGGGCATCTGCTGAAAGGACCGAGCTTGCCAGACAACGCCCCCCATTCCTCCGCGCCGGCCCCGGCGCCGGCGCTTCCAAGCCCGGCCTCCACGGGCATCAGCGGGCTCGACAACGTGCTTTTTGGGGGGCTGCCGCCCAAGCACCTGTACCTGGTCGAAGGCAGCCCCGGCACGGGCAAGACGACTCTGGCGCTGCAGTTTCTGCTGTGCGGACGCGACAAGGGCGAGCGGGGCCTGTACATCACGCTGTCCGAAACCTCCGAAGAGCTGGCCCAGGTGGCGCAGTCGCATGGCTGGAACCTGAACGGCGTGGAGGTGTATGACCTGGTGAGCGACGAAGGCCTGAGCGAAGACGCCGAGCAGACCATCCTGCACCCTTCGGAGTTCGAGCTGGGCGAAACCACGCGCGATGTGATGCAGCTCGTGACGCGGCTCAAGCCGCACCGGGTCGCGTTCGACAGCCTGTCCGAATTGCGCATGCTGGCGCAAAGCCCGCTGCGCTACCGCCGCCAGATCCTGGCGCTCAAGCGGTTCTTCTCGCAGCAGGGCTGCACGGTGCTGATGCTGGACGACAAGTCGGCCGGCGAGGGCGACCAGCAGCTGCACAGCATCGCGCACGGCGTGATTCACCTCAACCAGAACACCCACGACTACGGGCCCGACAAGCGCTCTTTGCGGGTGGTGAAGCTGCGCGGGGTCCAGTTCCGCAGCGGCGACCATGATTTCTCGCTGGAGCGGGGCGGTCTCGTTGTCTTTCCGCGCCTGGCCGCCGGCGAGCATGGGCGCACCTTCAACCCCACGCCCCTGTCCACCGGCAGTGCCGCGTTCGATGCCATGCTGGGCGGCGGCCTCACGCCGGGCAGCAACCTGCTGTTTGCCGGGCCGGCCGGCGTCGGCAAGTCGACCACGGCCGTCAGCTGCGCGGTGGCGGCCATGGCGCGCGGCGAGAAGGTGGCCTACTACCTGTTCGACGAGGGCCAGCACACCCTGCGCCAGCGCGCGCAGGCGCTGGGGCTCCCGATCGAATCCGAGCTGGCATCCGGCCAGTTCCTGCTGCGTTCGTTCGACCCTGCCGAGGTGTCGCCCGGGCAGTTTGCCCAGTCCGTGCGCGACGCCGTCGAACGCGATGGCGTGCGGATGGTCGTGATCGACAGCCTCAACTCCTACATGCAGGCCATGCCGGGCGGGCAGTTTCTGCTGCTGCAGATGCACGAGCTGCTGGCCTATCTCAACCAGCAGGGCATCGTCACGCTGGTCATCCTGTCGCTGCATGGCACCGTGAGCGACATCCGCTCGGATATCGACCTGAGCTATCTCAGCGACGCCATGGTGTATTACCGCTATTTCGAAGCGGGGGGCAGCGTGCTCAAGGCGATCACGGTCATCAAGAGCCGCACGCTGCAGCACGAGTCCACGATCCGGGAGTTTCGCCTGGGGGCCGCCGGGGTGGAGATCGGCGAGCCGCTGACCGATTTCCAGGGCATCCTGGCCGGGGCCGCGCACTATGGGGGCCGCCAGGCGCTGCTGGGCGACGCCGACAACGTCACCCCCGGCGGCTGACCGCAAGGATTGCATGGAAAGCCGCGTTCTCATCCTTGCGCCCCATGGCCGCGACGCGCAGGTGATTGCGTCGGTGCTGCAGGGCGCCGACATCCGCTGCATGGTTTGCCCCGACGCACCCTGCCTGCTGGCCGAGCTGGAGAATTCCGCCGCCGCCGCGATCGTGACCGAGGAAGTGCTGGGCCGGGGGCTGGACCAGGCGCTGGGCCAGTTCCTGGTGCAGCAGCCCGCGTGGTCCGATTTTCCGTTTGTGGTGCTGAGCACCCGCCAGGCCAGCCGGCGCTCTGCGTCGGCGGCGGCATCGCTGCAGGCGCTGGGCAACGTAGTGCTGCTGGAGCGGCCGGTTAATCCCGAAACTTTGATGAGTGCCGTGCGCTCGGCCATGCGCGCCCGCGCGCGGCAGTACGCCACGCGAAGGCACCTGCTCGACATCGAGGCCGCCAAGCAGACGGTGGAGCAGCTGAACGCCGCGCTCGAAAACCGCATCGCCGAACGCACCAGCGACCTTGCGGGCGCCAACGACCTGCTGATGCGCGAGATCGCCGAGAAGGAGCGCATCCAGAACAAGGTCGTGCAAAGCCAGAAGCTCGAAGCCATCGGTCGGCTCACGGGCGGCATAGCGCACGACTTCAACAACCTGCTGCACGCGGTCAGCCTGAACCTGCAGCTCATCATGCGGCTGGGCAGCGACGCGCGCATTGCCGACTTCGCGCGCCGCGCGAAGGAATCGGTGGACCGGGGCGCACGCCTCACGGGGCAGCTGCTGTCGTTCGCGCGTGCGCAGAGCCTGCTGCCCAAGCTGCACGAAGTGAACGCGCTTGTGAGCAACCTGCGCGAGCTGATCGAGGTGTCGGTCGGCTCCAAGGTGCAGGTGCACATGGAGCTGGCCGACACCGACGCCTGGGCACTGCTCGACGGAGCCCAGCTGGAGATGGCGCTGCTCAACATGGCCGTCAACTCGCGTGACGCCATGCCCGATGGTGGCCGGCTCACCATCCGCACCCGCACCGAGCCCGCATCGGCCGAACATGCCACGCCACGCGTGCAGATCAGCGTGGAGGACACCGGCTGCGGCATCCCCGAAGCCCTGCAGGCCAAGGTGTTCGACCCCTTTTTCACCACCAAGGGCGACGGCGAGGGCACGGGCCTGGGGCTCAGCCAGGTCTACGGCTTTGCGCGCCAGTCGGGCGGCAGCGCAGAGATCCACAGCGTGGAAGGCGAAGGCACGACGGTGGTGCTGCAGTTCCCCCAGGTGGCCCAGGCCGCGCACGGTGGCGCGGGCGGCGCCGATGCGGCTGCGCGCAATGGCGGCGGAGGCAACGGCCAGGCCGAAAGGCGCGTGGAACTGCTGGTGGTGGAAGACGATGAAGCCGTGCGCCAAGGCATTGCCGAGGGCCTGCGGCTGCTGAAATACAGCGTGCGCGAGGCCTGCGACGGCGAAGCCGGCCTGCGCGAACTGCGCCGCACCCAACCCGACCTGATCATGGCTGACTACCTCATGCCCGGCATGAATGGCGCCGAGTTCATCGTCGCCGCCCGCGCGCTTTATCCCCACATCCCCGTGCTGGTGGCCACCGGCTACGCCGACATGGCCGAGGTGGAGCGCCTGGTGGGGGCGCAGTCCATCCTGAAGAAACCGTTTGACCTGGAAACGCTGAACGCGGCGGTGGGCGCGGAACTGGCGCGGCAGCGGGGGTAGCCCGCCCCCGGCGGGCGACAGGCACGGGTGCCTGGCTGGCTGAAAATTTGAATGTTTTTTGCCGTCAGCGCTTATCCAGTAAGCGCTTAGCGCTATCAATATGTGAGTGATTGGCTGATTGCCGAACCTTGTGTGTCGCCGACGTCCTCCGCCGTCACCCGCAGCGCCCCAGCGCCTGATCGATGTCCCACAGGATGTCATCCAGATCCTCGATACCCACCGACAGCCGCACCATGTCTGCGCTCACACCCGCGCGGGCCAGTTCCTCTTCGTTCAGCTGGCGGTGCGTGGTCGACGCGGGGTGAATCACCAGCGTCTTGGCATCGCCGATGTTGGCGAGGTGGCTCAAGAACTCGCAGGCGTCGATGAATTTCTCACCGGCGGCCGCACCCCCCTTCACGCCAAACGTGAGGATGCCCGAGGCGCCCGGTGCACCGTCCACCGCACGGAACTGCTTGTGCGCCAGGTCGTAGTACGGCGAATCCGTCAGCCCCGGATAGTTGACCCACGCCACCCGCGGGTGGCTCTGCAAGAACTTCGCCACGGCGAGCGCATTGCGGCAGTGCTCGCGCATGCGCAGGTGCAGGGTTTCGGCGCCCTGCAGCAGCTGCCACGCGGCCATGGGCGACAGCACGCCGCCAAAGGTGCGGTTGACCTCCATGCGCGCCTTCATCGTGTAGCCAAAGTCGCCAAAGGTCTCTAGAACTTCACGCCGTGGTAGGCGCGGCTGGGCTCCACCATCTCGGGGAATTTGCCGTTGTCCCACGGGAACCGGCCCCCTTCCACCACCACGCCGCCTATGGTGGTGCCGTGGCCGCCGATGTACTTGGTGGCGCTGTGCACCACGATGTCAGCGCCAAAGTCCAGCGGGTTGCACAGGTAGGGGCTGGCCACCGTGTTGTCGACGACCAATGGCACGTCGTAGGTATGGGCCATGTCGGCAATGGCGGCGATGTCGAGCACGTTGACCAGCGGGTTGCCGATGGTTTCGCCGTACACGGCGCGGGTGTTGGGCCGCATGGCGCGCGCGAAGTGGATGGGGTCGGCCGGGTCCACAAAGGTGGTCTCGATGCCCAGGCGAGAGAAGCCCACGCCCAGCTGCCCCACCGTGCCGCCATACAGCGTGCTGGCCGCCACGATGTGGTCGCCCGTTTTGAGGATGGCCAGCAGTGCCGCCATCTGCGCGGCCATGCCGCTGGCGCAGGCCAGGGCGGCGCGGCCGTTTTCAAGGCTGGCGATGCGCTCTTCGAACACCGCCACCGTGGGGTTGCTGATGCGGCTGTAGACATTGCCAAAGGTCTGCAGGTTGAACAGGCTGCTCGCGTGCTCGGCGTTGTCGAAGACAAAGCTGGTGGTCTGGTGGATGGGCGTGGCGCGTGCGCCGGTCACCGGGTCGGGCTGCGCGCCGGCGTGGACGGCGCGGGTGCCAAAGCCGAAGGCGCGGTCGGCGCCGGAGGAGGGTGGGGGCGTGGTGGTCATTGAAAGATTTGAATCAAATTGGCCTCCAGCGCTTATGGGGTAAGCGCTGGAAGCTATCAATAAGGGAGCTGACGAAGGCGCTTGGCGGAGATCACCTTGGTGTTCACGCCCATCCAGCCCAGGCCCCCAAACAGCCGCGCGTGTTCGATCTTCACGCAGCGGTTCTGGATCACCTGCAGCCCGGCGGCTTCGGCGCGTTGCCCGGCCGCCTCGTTCACCACGCCCAGCTGCAGCCACAGGCACTGGGCGCCGATGGCGACGGCCTCTTCGGCCAGCGGCGGGATGTCCTCGCTCTTGCGAAAGCAGTCCACCATGTCGATCTTCTGCCCCTGCGTGGCCAGCGCGGCGGCCGCCTCGGTCACGCTGGCGTAGGCGGCTTCTCCCAGGATCTGCCCGCCCTCGCGCGCGACGATCGGGTTGACCGGCACGATGCGGTAGCCATGCGCCTGCATGTACTTGGCGGCAAAGTAGCTGGGTCGGTGCCACTGGGGCGAAAGGCCCACCACCGCGAGCGTGCGGCAGTGGGTCAGCACGTGGCGCAGGGTGCTGATGGTGTCGGGGGTGTGCAGCATGCGCAGCAGTGTACGCATGGGCCAGAATAGCGTGGAGCAATCCAGCCAACCCATGCCATGAATCCCATAGAACAACAATTCTTCACCGACCTCGAAAAAAAGCTCTGGACCGCCGCCGACAAACTGCGCTCGTCCCTGGATGCCTCGGTCTACAAACACGTAGTACTGGGGCTGATCTTTTTGAAGTACGTCTCCGACGCATTTGAAGAACGGCAGAACGAGCTGCGCGCGCAGTTCCAAAACCCCGAGCACGACTACTACATGGACCCTGCCGAATACGGTGGCGTGGGCACGGCAGAGTACGAAGAAAACATCGCCGCCGAGTTGGAGGTGCGCGACTACTACACCGAGAAAAACGTCTTTTGGGTGCCGCTGGAGGCCCGCTGGCAAACCCTGCGCGACTGTGCCCAGATACCGCCCGGCGATGCATTGCCGTGGAATGCGCAAGGCAAAGACACCCCCGAAAAAATGCGCACGGTGGGTTGGCTCATCGACAACGCCATGGAAGCCGTGGAGCGCGAGAATCCCAAGCTCAAGAACGTGCTCAACAAAGACTTTGCACGCACCCAGATCGACAGCCACAAGCTGGCCGACTTGATTGCCCACTTCTCAGACACCAACTTCAGCCAACCCACCTTTGGTGGGCAGGTACTCAGCCTCAAAAGCAAAGACATCCTGGGCCATGTGTACGAATATTTTCTCGGCCAATTCGCCCTGGCCGAAGGCAAGAAGGGCGGCCAGTACTACACGCCAAAAAGCATCGTCACGCTGATTGTGGAAATGCTGCAGCCCTTCAAAGGCCGCGTGTACGACCCGGCCATGGGCTCGGGTGGCTTTTTTGTGCAGAGCGAAGAATTCATTGCCGAGCACGGCGGCGCCGTGGTCAAGGGCAAGACGGGCCAGATCAGCGTGTACGGCCAAGAGAGCAACCCCACCACCTGGAAGCTCGCCGCCATGAACATGGCCATACGCGGGCTGGACTTCAACTTTGGTGGCCAGCCCGGCGACACCCTGCAAAACGACCTGCACCCCGACCTGCGCGCCGATTACGTGATGGCCAATCCGCCCTTCAACATGAAGGAATGGTGGAGCGCCAAGCTGGAGAACGACCCGCGCTGGCTGCCTGGCTGCACCCCACCCCAAGGCAATGCCAACTTTGCCTGGCTGCAGCACATGCTCTACCACCTGGCCCCCACCGGCAGCATGGCCCTGCTGCTGGCCAATGGCTCCATGAGCAGCAATACCAACAACGAGGGCGAGATCCGCAAACAGTTGGTGGAGCGCGATTACGTGGAATGCATGGTGGCCTTGCCCGGCCAGCTGTTCACCAACACGCAGATTCCGGCCTGCATCTGGTTCCTGACCAAAGACAAGGCCAATGGCTTCAACCTGGACAGAAAGAAGCGCGACCGGCGCGGGCAGCTTCTGTTCATAGACGCCCGCCAGCTTGGCTACATGAAGGACCGTGTGCTGCGCGACTTCACGGTTGATGACATCAACAAGGTGGCAGATACCTTCCACGCCTGGCAGCACGGAGAAGCCTATGCAGACGCGCCGGGCTTCTGTTATTCGGCATCACTCGACGACATCCGCAAACATGATCATGTGCTGACGCCGGGGCGCTATGTAGGGGCTGAGGAGCAGGAGGAAAGCGGAGAAGTCTTCGCCGAAAAGATGAAAATTCTAACGGCGCAGTTAGCGGATCAGTTCACTGAGAGTGCCAAGCTGGAGGGGGAAATCAAGAAGAATTTGGCTGGGTTAGGCTATGGCTTCTGATATTCAATGGTTTGAGAAACCACTAGGTGAGGTCACCGTCAACCATGACGGGAAAAGAAGACCCGTCAAAGAGTCTGAACGAAAAAAGGGACCGTTCCCGTACTATGGAGCGTCTGGAATCGTTGACTATGTCGACGGCTACTTGTTCGAAGGGCGCCATCTTTTGATTGCTGAGGACGGCGAAAATCTTCGAACTAGACAGACACCCATCGCTTTCATGGCGGATGGGAAGTTCTGGGTCAACAACCACGCCCATATCGTGACGGGAAAGGGTGAAGTGACAACTGAGTACCTGCACTATTTCCTGCAGAACGCCGATATTCAGTCCTACCTCACTGGTGCCGTAATGCCCAAGTTAACGCAGGGCAATTTAAATCGAATTCCTGTTCGCTACCCTGACCCTGAATCTCAAAGATCAATCGTTCAGGTGCTTGGTTCGCTTGACGCAAAGATCGACCTCAACCGCCGCATCAACCAAACCCTCGAAACCATGGCGCAAGCCATCTTCCAATCGTGGTTTGTCGATTTCGACCCGGTCAAAGCCAAGATTGCCGCCAAAGCCGAAGGCCGCGACCCGCTGCGCGCCGCGATGAGTGCCCTCAGCGGCAAGGGGGGCGCCGAACTCGACGCCCTGCCACCCGAGCAATACGAACAACTCGCCGCCAATGCCGCGCTGTTTCCTGATGAGATGGAAGAGTCGGAGTTGGGGGAGATTCCGAAGGGGTGGTCTGTTCAGCGAGTAGGTGGCGTGATCGAACTGGCTTATGGTAAAGCACTCAAGTCAACTGACAGACAGGAAGGCAATGTGCCGGTTTATGGCTCCGGCGGTATCACTGGCCATCACAACATGCCACTTGTTCCGAATGGCTCAATCATCGTTGGCCGTAAAGGCACGGTAGGCAGTCTGTACTGGGAAGATAAGCCATTTTTCCCAATCGATACGACCTACTACGTGAGGCCATTGGCAGCGCCACTGACGTTTTGCTTCTACGCAATGCAGACTATGGGGCTGGAGAAGATGAATACCGATGCGGCTGTGCCCGGCCTCAACCGAGAGAATGTCTATCGCCTCGAATTAGTTCTGCCTGATTCAACTGCGCTGCAGCAGTTTGATATTCAAGTAGTGTCTCTGCGCAATGCAATGCGCTCAAATCTGGAATCCAGCCAGTCACTGGCCCATCTTCGCGACGCACTCCTCCCCAAACTCCTCTCTGGCGAACTGTCGGTTGCCGATGCCATGGCGGAGGCTGAAGCGTGAGTGAAACAGAGCTTGTGTCCTCTGAGGGCAACATGCCGCAATCAAGCGACTACTTCGAAAAAATTCCACTCTGGGATGCTGATGGGAGCGCCAAGCGCTTCGAGGTCATGGCTGATGAATTGAGCGGCCGTATTCCAGTGACCCGCATAGAAAGCTGGCGTGACTTTACGAATCTGCTGGAGAACGATTTTTTCAATCGTCATGGGGTGCAGCTGGTGTTCCGTGGGCACCGCCGTCACGATTGGGGGCTGATGCCCACGCTGGGTCGGGTAACAACCAACGGCATCATCACAGAGGTACTGGCCGAGGGCCAGCTAGACCGTTTCAAGCGTGCGGTGCGCGGGCGGTTGAATGACACAGCGCTGGTGAACGAAGATGACGAGCTGTGGTCTGTGGGGCAACACCATGGGTTGATGACGCCGCTCCTCGACTGGACCTATTCGCCCTATGTGGCTCTGTTCTTCGCGTTCCACAAAGAAGACGACCGAGACGAAAAGGACAACCCTTACCGCGCGGTCTATGTTCTGAACAAGAGCTTCTTGGTAAATAACGAAACTGAAACAGGCATCCGAGTTTTTGAGCCGCGCAAAGATCACCATGGGCGGCTGGTGAATCAGGCTGGTCTGTTCACCTTCTCGCCGTTTGACGCGACGCTGGAAAACAAACTGACAGATGTGCTCGCCGATGAGGAGGGTTTCACTGACGAAGAGTTGCGGTCTGCATCTGAAGAAGAGCAGCCAGAAATCCTCGCCCGCTACATCTGCAAGATCTACATCCGAAACGAAGAACGCGATGCCTGCGTGCACCACTTGCGGCGCATGAACGTTCACCACGCCAGTCTGTTCCCGGATCTGATTGGCGCATCGGATTACTGCAACATCCTCACGGCCGAGGCGGAGCAAGCCGCGGAGATTGCGCGCCAGGCGGCGAAAGCAGCGGCGAATGTCTCTGCGCCCGCTGCTCAGCCACCGGTTCCAACAGCCGACGTTCCTCCAGCGAACGCAACCTCTGCGCACAGCATTGAGGACGTTCTACGCGCACTTGCAGAGGCGCAGCAGGTAGAACCAGGTCGAGTTGCGGTGATTGCACAGGAACTGGCCAGGGTTCTCGCCAGCAATCAAGTGGTGGATTGGGACAAGCGCGAGGGGGTGCAAGCGGGGCTGCGCACCGGTATCCGTGTTGCGCTGCGAAAGCATGGCTACCCGCAAGTTCTGTGGGATACGGTGACTGAGCAGGTTTTGGAATTGGTCAAGAAGGCTGGTGGAGACCCCGTCCCATGATCGAAATTTGGGCCCTCAAAGACCAAGCTTTCGTAAGCGAGTCCGTGTTACTCGAAGACAAAATGGCCTATACATGCGCGGGTGGGTTTGCACCGCCCGACGATTTTTGGCCTACCTCCAACGCCATGGTCGCAAACTATGACGCTGCATTGGAGGGTGGAGTATGACCGAATCCATCCACATCTACTGCGACGAGTCCTGTCACCTGGAAAACGATGGCATGAAGGCCATGGTGCTCGGGGCCTTGTGGTGCCCGGCATCGCACCGCAAATTCCTGGCGCGCAAGATCAAGGCGCTGAAGGCAGAGCATGGCTTGCCCGCCAGTTTTGAAATCAAGTGGGTCAAGGTGTCGCCGGGCCAGTTGCCGTTTTACCAGGCGCTGCTGGACTTGTTTTTTGATGAGCCACTGCTGCACTTTCGCGGGCTGGTGGTGCCAGACAAGCAGGCGCTGGACCACGGGCGGTTTGCGCAGAACCACGACGATTTTTATTACAAGCAGTGGTACACGCTGCTCAATCGCCTGATCGACCCTGAGAAGCGTTACCGCATCTATCTGGACATCAAGGACACGCGGGGGCAAAAGAAGGTGCTCAAGCTGCACGATGTGCTGTGCAACGCCAACTACGACTTTGATCGCAGCATCATTGAGTCGATTGAACTGGTGCAGTCCCACGATGTGCTGTTGCTGCAGCTGGCCGACGTGCTGATTGGTGCGCTGTCTTATGTGCACCGGGGGCTGCACGACAGCCCCGCCAAACAGGCGCTGGTGGCACACCTGCGGCACCGCTCGGGACTTCGATTGGAGCAAAGCTCGCTGTTGCGGGCGGAGAAGTTCAACCTGTTCGTCTGGAAGGCGCAGACCTGATGCCGCCGCCAGAACTGATGTTGTTGGCCAGTTACCCTGACTGGGCCATCTACGAGGATGCTCTCTACGCAGCGTATTTGGAGACCGTGGCACATGCGGGCCTGGTGTTCAGGGGCGACCCGGTCAAGGTGCGCTACATGCCAGAGTCCAAACGCAAGGGCTACGGTTTTTGGCACTTGATCTCGGAGGCGCCGGATCAGGGCAATCGCGATGAGGATGAGCGCATTCCCGATCTACGCCGTTGCGAGCGTGTACGGTGGGTGGCTTGGTGTATTCAAAATGCCCATGAAGCAGGCTTTTCGTGGTGGGAGAACGAGCGTGGCCGAGAAACCCATGTGGTGATCTGGGCGGAGGAGCACGATTTCGCTGTGGTGCTAGCCAAGCGCCTGACGCAACAGGGCCCGCGTTTCTATCTGCTCAAGACCGCGTACTGCCTGCGGTCGCACACGATCCGCAAATTCACCAAGGAGCGGGACGCATGGCGGGCAGCCCAAAAAGACTGAAGCCCCGGCACATTGCTGTGCAAGGGCTTCGGATACTCCTTCTACACGTGGTAGATGAGCTGCATAGGAGTTTACCAGACGCACCTGGAACCGGCAAACCCGGCGTAATGCAGGGCGATGTGCGCGGTGGGGGCGAGCTTCTCACTTTTTGGGGCTCTGTGTGACTAATGTGGCCCTGCAGCATGGGCCTCAAACCGGGAGCATGGGGGTGGCCGATCTCCAGATAGGTCGATTTTTCTCGTGTTTTTCGACATGTTTTTGCGACGTGTCGAATCCATCGACAGGTCATCGCGTCTTGTGCCCGTTGCTATCCCATCGCAAATGCGGAATGGTCGTTCTATGTTTGCCAAGTCGTTGATTGTTATGGTTTTTCTTATTTCATCGCAAATCGTGGCGGGTGCAACGGCAAGTAATTTCACATGCTGAACGAGCAACAACTCGAAGAACTCTGCCTGGGCTGGTTTCAGGACGCTGGCTGGCGGTTTGCCCACGGCCCGGACATTGCGCCCGACAGCAGCGCCCCGGAGCGCACCGACTACCGGCAGGTGGTGCTGCGCGAGCGCTTGCTCACGGCGCTGGCGCGCATCAACCCGCACATTCCGCCCGCCGCGCTGGAGCAGGCTGCACATGCGCTGCAAACGGTGAGCGAGCCGCAAATGGTGGTGCGCAACCGCAGCGTGCACCGCTTGTTGCTGGGCGGTTTGCTGGTGGAGTTTGCGGTGGGGGATGAGAAGAAGACCGATCTGGTGCACTTCATCGACTTTGCGCAGCCCAGCAACAACGATTTTTTGGTGGTGAACCAGTTCACCATCACCGGCACCAAGCAGCCGCGCCGCCCGGATGTGATCGCCTTCATCAACGGCCTGCCCTTGGCGGTGGTGGAGTTGAAGAACCCCGCCAACGAACAGACGGACGTGTGGGACGCCTTCAACCAGCTGCAGACCTACAAGGACGAGATCAGCGACCTGTTCAACACCAACGCGGCCTTGGTGGTGAGCGATGGTTTCACGGCCCGGGTGGGCTCGCTCACGGCCAATGCGGAGCGCATGCTGCCCTGGCGCACCATTGCCAACGAAGATGACCGGCCCCGCTTGCAGATGGAGCTGGAGACGGTGGTGCGGGGCTTTTTCAAGCCCGAGCTGTTCCTAGACTATGTGCGGCACTTTGTGCTGTTTGAGCAGGATGGCGACCACATCGTGAAGAAGGTGGCGGGCTACCACCAGTTCCATGCGGTGCGCGAAGCGGTGCGCGCCACGGTGATTGCGGCGCAAGACGTGGGCAAAAGCGTGTTGGAGGTGCATGAAGAGCGCGCGACCTATGGCAAAGAGGTGCAGCCGGGCTCGCGCAAGGCGGGCGTGGTTTGGCACACACAGGGCTCGGGCAAGAGCATCACCATGGCCTGCTACGCGGGCAAGTTGCTGCAGCAGCCCGAAATGAAGAACCCCACGCTGGTGGTGGTGACCGACCGCAACGATCTGGATGGCCAGCTGTTCGCCACCTTCAGCGCCGCCAGTGATCTACTCAAAACCACCCCTGTGCAGGCTGGCGACCGCGACGAGTTGCGACAGATGCTGGCCTCGCGCGAGGCGGGCGGCATCATCTTCACTACGGTGCAAAAGTTTGCGCTGCTGGATGGCGAAGAGGCGCACCCCTTGCTCTCCACGCGCACCAACATCGTGGTGATCTCGGACGAGGCCCACCGCAGCCAGTACGGCACCAAGGGGCGACTGGACACCAAGACGGGGCGCTATGTGTTTGGCTACGCCAAGCACCTGCGCGATGCGCTGAAGAACGCCACGTTCATCGGCTTTACCGGCACACCCATTTCGCTGGAGGACAAAGACACGCGTGCGGTGTTTGGCGACTACGTCAGCATCTATGACATTCAGGATGCGGTGGATGACGGCGCAACGGTGCCCATCTTTTACGAAAGCCGTCTGGCCAAGCTGGACGTGAACCAGGCCGATATTGATGCGCTGAATGCGCAGGTCGATGAAGTCGTCGAGGACGAAGAGGACATTGCCAGCCGCGAGAAGACCAAGAGTGAATGGGCGGCGCTGGAGAAGCTGGTGGGCTCCGAGCCCCGGCTGCAGCAGGTGGCGCGCGATCTGATTCAGCACTTTGAGGCGCGCATCTCTGTGGCGGATGGCAAGGCCATGATCGTGTGCATGAGCCGAGACATTTGCGCCCAGCTCTACAACGCCATCGTCAGCCTGCGCCCCGACTGGCACAGCGCTGACCCAGAGCGGGGCGCCATCAAGATCGTGATGACAGGCTCTGCCGCCGATAAGGCGCTGCTGCAGCCGCACCTGTACAGCAAGCAGGTGAAGAAGCGGCTGGAGGCGCGCTTCAAAGATGTGCGCGACCCTTTGAGGCTGGTGATCGTGCGCGACATGTGGTTGACGGGGTTTGATGCGCCGTGCTGCCACACCATGTACATCGACAAGCCCATGAAGGGCCACAACCTGATGCAGGCCATTGCGCGGGTCAACCGCGTGTTCAAGAACAAGCCGGGCGGCTTGGTGGTGGACTACATCGGCATTGCCAACGAACTCAAGGCGGCACTGAAGGCTTATACCGACGCCAAAGGCAAGGGCGACCCCACGCACAGCGCTGCGGAGGCGTTGGCGGTGCTGATGGAGAAAATGGACATCGTGCGCGGCATGATGCAAGGCTTTGACTACAGCGCGTTTGAGGCCCAGGCCCTGCCACTGCTAGTGCCTGCAGCCAACCACATCCTGGGGTTGAAGGACGGCAAGACGCGCTTTCTCGACACCATGGTGGCGGTGGCCAAGGCGTTCTCTCTGTGCGGCACGCTGGATGAATCGGCTGCGCTGCGCAAGGAGATTGCCTTCTTCTCGGCCATCAAGGCGGCCATTGGCAAGTTCACCACTGTGGACAAGAAGCGCAGTGACGCCGAGAAGAACAGTGCGCTCAAACAGATTTTGGACAACGCCATCATTTCAGACGGTGTAGCCGATGTGTTTGCGCTGGCCGGGCTGGACAAGCCCAACATTGGGCTGCTGTCGGACGAATTTCTGGACGACGTGCGGCAGATGGATAGCCGCAACCTGGCGGTGGAGCTGCTGGAGAAGCTGCTGCGCGACGAGATCAAGGCGCGGGCACGCAACAACGTGGTGCAGGAAAAGAAGTACGGCGACCGGCTGCTGGAGACACTGCGCAAGTACCACAACCGTGCGGTAGAGACGGCTCAGGTCATCGAAGAACTGATCCAGATGGCCAAGGAGTTTCAGGCGGCGCTCAAGCGCGAGGATGCGCTGGGACTTGGGCGCGACGAAATCGCGTTCTACGACGCACTCGCCAACAATGAAAGTGCCGTGCGAGAGCTGGGCGATGAAGTGCTGAAAAAGATCGCTATAGAGATCACTGAGAAGCTGCGGGCTAGCACTTCGGTGGATTGGCAGGTGCGCGAAAGCGTGCGTGCCAAGCTCCGCATCCTGGTTCGGCGGTGTCTGCAGAAGTGGAAGTACCCGCCTGACATGCAGCTGGAGGCCGTGGAGTTGGTGCTAAAGCAGGCGGAGTCGTTGTCGAGTGCTTGGACGATTTAGCGGGGGGGATTTTTTGGTGAGCCGTCCCGACAAAGTACCGGGTCAGGCGGGCGACTTGTACTTGATGCTGCAGCCGTAAGGCTTCGTCGTCGCCGCCGAGATCGGCTTGCCTGCCAGCGCCTCGGTCAGCCCCGCCTTCACATAGTTGGTGGCCTTCTCGATGTCCGCCGGGCGGGCCGAGGGGATGCTGTCGATGCCACCCGCGTACACCAGCACGCCCTGCGGGTTGACGATGTACATGTGCGGCGTGGTGCGCGCGCCGTAGCTCTTGCCCACGGTGCCTTCCTCGTCCATCAGCACGGCGGTGGGTGCGGCCTTGCGCTCGGTCTTCCAGGCCATCAGCTGGGCGGGCTCCAGGTAGTCGCTGCTGGCCTTTTCGGTGGAATTGATGGACAGCCACACCACGCCCTGGCCGGTGGCGTCTTTCTGCGTGGCGGGCATGTTGCCGCTGTCGTAGTGCTTGCGCACAAAGGGGCAGCCGGGGTTGGTCCATTCCAGCACCACGTGCTTGCCCTTGTAGTCCGACAGGCGCACGGTCTTGCCCGACGTGTCCTTGAGCGTGAAGTCGGGCGCGGGCTGGCCCACGGTGGCGGCGGCCTGCGCGCCCAGGGCGACCAGGGCGGCGGTGGCGATCAACGTACGGCGAAGCAGCTTCATGGCGAATCTCCTGTCGGTGGGGGTTGGCGGGGGGGCGAAAGCGGGAGGGGAGCAAGGGCTACAGCTGGGCGATGGTGGCGCGCACCTCGTCCACGCTGAGCACCTCGGTCAGCACCACCGGCGGCTGGCCGGGGCGGTAGAACACGTACACGGGCACGCCGCTGCGGCCCAGCGCGGCCAGCGCGGCGGTGATGGCGGGGTCGCGGCGCGTCCAGTCGGCGCGCAGCAGCGCCACGTTCTTGGCCTCAAGGTCGGCCAGCACACCGGCATCGGCCAGCGTGGTCTTCTTGTTGTACTGGCAGGTCACGCACCAGGCGGCGGTGAAGTCCACAAACACCGGGCGGCCGCTGGCCACGATCTGTTCGGCCGCGCCCGGCGCCCAGGGCTGCCAGCCATCGGCCAAAGCCTGCGTGGACGCCGTGGCGGACTGTGCGGCGGGGATCTGCGTGACGTGCGGCGCAAAGGCCCAGACCAACAGCGCCATGGCCGCCAGCGACACGCTGGCCATCCACACCCGCGCGCGGCCCGCCAGCGACAGCGCCCACACCACCAGCGACAGCCCCACCAGCAGGATCAAGAGCGCACCGGCGCCGTCGATGCCGCTTTGCTGGCCCAGCACCCACACCAGCCAGACCACGGTGGCGAACATCGGGAAGGCCATGAGCCTGCGAAAGGTCTCCATCCACGCGCCGGGGCGGGGCAGAGCGCGGGCCACGGCGGGCACCAAGCTGGCCGCGAGGTAGGGCAGGGCCAGCCCCAGCCCCAGCGCCGCGAACACGGCCAGGGCCTGCGGCGCGGGCAGCGTGGCCGTGAGGCCCAGCGACGCGCCCATGAACGGCGCGGTGCAGGGCGAGGCCACGGCCACGGCCAGCACGCCGGTGAGGAAGCTGTCGGCCACCGGGTGGCGCGCCTGCAGGCTGGCCACCGAAGAAGGCAGAAAATGCCCGAACTCGAACACGCCCGCGAGATTGAGCGCGATCAGCGTGAACAGCGCCGCCAGCGATGCCACCACGGCGGGCGACTGCAGCTGAAAGCCCCAGCCCACCGCCTCGCCCGCCGCACGCAGGCCCAGCATGAGCGCGCCGAGCAGCATGAACGACAGCACCACGCCCGCCGTGTAGGCGAGGCCGCTGATGCGGTGCGCACGCCGGTTATGCGCGTGCCGGGTGAAGCCCACCACCTTGATCGCCAGCACCGGGAACACGCAGGGCATGAGGTTGAGGATGAGCCCGCCGAGCAGCGCGCCCAGCAGCGCGGCGGTGAGGGTGAGGGACGAGGCGCCGGAGCCTGCCACCGGCGCGGCCGCGCCACCCGACTGCGCGGCGTTGGCCGCATTGGCCTTGAGGGCCGCCTCCAGCGCGGGCGATATGGCCGCCACCGATGCGCCCTGCGGCCAGGTGCCCAGCACCTTCAGCTCGGCGCGGTAGCCGGTGCGCGTGTCGGGGCCGCTGCCATGGCCGGGCGCGGCCTGCTCGGCCAGCACCACGGGCATCAGGCTGGGGCTGGCGCTGCGCTGGGCCGACAGGGGGATCTGCGCAGTCCACACGCTGCCGTTCCAGGCCTGCGGCCACTGCGCGGCGTTGTCGATGACCTCGGAGGTCTCGGGGAACAGGTCCAGGGCTTTGCCGCGCAGCGCCACGGGCAGGCCATGCACGCTCACGCTCAGCGCCTTGCCGTCGTCGGCAATCTGCGCCTGGCTGTCGGGAACGATGCCGCCCGTGCCCGCCAGCACGGGCCGGGGCTGGGTTTGGGCCGCCGCGTCGAACGCAGCGCCGTGCAGTGCCGTGGTGCTCTGGATCGGCAGCTGCAGCGTGAATTCGCCCTCCTCAGGGATGCACTCCTTGCGGCACACCAGCCACGAGGCGCGCAGCCGGATGGTGGCGTCCCGCACCAGCGCGCCCGGTGCGAAGGTGCTGGCCACGGTGACCGGCACGGGCAGCAGCACCGTGCCCTCGTAGCCATAGTTGGCCAGCGTGCCGATGGGGATCTTCTTGGGCAACGGCCAGGCGATCTCGCCAGCGTCCAGCCCGGCGGGCAAGGTCCAGGCCAGCTCGGTGGGCAGGCCCGAGTCGCCGGGGTTCTTCCAGTAGGTGTGCCATTCGGGCTGGTGGGTGATCGACAGGCCCAGCCACACCGGCTGGCCCGGCGCCACGCCCTGGGGGGCATGGGCCAGCAGCTCGGCACGCACGTGCGGGGTGGTGACCACGCTGCCGCCCCCCGCGGCGGAAGATTTGTTGCCAAATTGGGCGTTAGCGCTTGTCCATAAAGCGCTGGCAGCTATCAAAAATATAGTAACCGCGAGGCGGGAAATCAGGCGTGACGACATGGTTGCGGTGTGGGAGCGGGCGCGGCGCCGTTGGTTCCGGCGCCCTGCAAGCCGGGCGCCGGGCGTGCCGCCGGGTGCGCCATTGTGCGGCGGGTCGCCCAACCCGTGCCCGCTATGCCCCTTGCCCCGTGGCGGCGGCGGCCGCCTTCCGGCTCAGCGCGTGGCCAGGCTCAGCTCGGCGCGCGGTGTCCAGGGCTGCGGGCCGGGGCCTGATGAGGGCGCGGCCACGAACAGGCGCTCAGCGGGCAGCCTGCGCTGCTGAACGAGGTAGGCGCGCACCGCCTGGGCGCGCTGTGCGGCCAGCTCGGCAGCCTGGGCCTCGGTGGCGGTGTGCTGGGCCAGCAGCAGGGCCTCCATCTCGGGCTCGCTCAATTCCCTGGCAACGCCCACCAGATTGCGCGGCTTGGGCATGTCGGCACGGCGGTACGCCTCGCGCAGCAGGGCCGGGTACTCGTGCGGCTGCACCGCCGAGGCGTCGCCGGGCGTGGCGCGGCGCTTTTCGGCCAGCAGCTGCTGTGCCAGGCGCGCGCGCAGCAGGCCGTCGCGCTCGTGCGCGAGGCTGGCGGTGCCAGTCACCGTGAGCAGCAGGCTGGGGCGCTCCGCAAGGGCCTGCGCCACCTTGTCCAGGTTCTGCCGGGCCGCGTCCGTCAGTGCGGCACTGCCCGGCGCAAACGGAACCTGGCCCTGCGCCGCATCGCTGCCCCCCAGGGCACTCGCCAGAAGGCTGAAAGGCGATGTCAGCGCCTTGCCGACCAGGCTGAGCAGCAGCCTGCCGATCACGGGGCCCAGGCGGAATTCGGGGTCGTTCAGCGAGCCGCTGAGGGGCAGGTCCAGGTCGATCACGCCCTGGCGGTCGGCCAGGAGCGCCGTGGCCAGCTTGACCGGCAGGCTGCCGGGTGCGTCGGGCACGGGATCGCCGAACGCCAGCTGCTGCAGCACCACCCGGTTGCTGGCCGTGAGACGCCCGCCGGGCAGCACCTGGTAGCGCACGTCCATGCTGAGCTTGCCCCGCTCGATGCCGTGGCCCGCGTACTTGACAGCGTACGGGGACAGGGGCGGCAGCTCCAGGCCCTGCACCTTGCCCTTTATGTCCAGCGCCAGAGGCCGCGCCAGCGGGTTGAGCTTGCCGGTGACTTCCAGCGCCGCCGACCCCTCGGCGCGGCCGCGCAGCTCCAGCTCGGCCAGCGCGGGCGCACCGCCGGTCGGCAATGTCGAGAAGGCCCCCAGCTTGCCGGTCAGCTCGGACAGGTTGGCCGTGTAGTTGGGCTTGACGAAATAGTCCGAGAACAGCACCTTGCCATTGACCAGGCTCACCGGGCCGATGACCACCACGGGCGCCAGCGGGTCGGTCTGGCCAGCGGCCGCCGTGGGTGCCGGGACCGGCGCCGCTGCGGTGGTCGCCGCTGGCGCGCCAGGGGCGGCGCGGGCGTTGGCCTGCGCGCTGGCGGCGTTTGCCGCCTGCACTTCAGCCGGGGTCTTGGTGATGTCGCTCAGGTTGATGCGGCCGGCCTCGTTCACCGTGACGCGTGCGAAGAAATCCACGAGGCTGGTTTCCTTGACCTCCACGCGCGGTGCGGTGCCCGCACCGGTGTCGATGGCCAGGCCCTGCAGGTTCAGGCTTTTCCAGGACAGCAGCTCCTCGCCCACCTGGGCTTCGGTCTTGGGGGTGAAGGCGGCGGTGCTGTGGGCCGTGAGCGCCTCCACCACCCCGTCGCCCGCCAGACGCAGGCGCATGCCCTGGCGGACCGGCTCCAGCGCGACCTGTCCCCGGTAGCCCACGTCGGCGCGCAGCAGCTGCACGGCAAGCTGGCTGGCCAGGTAGCCATCCAGCGCGTGCAGCGGCAGTCGCGTGGCCGCCAGCTGGCCCTGCACGGCCAGCGGCTGCACGGCCAGGCTGCCTTCGAAGTCCATCTGGCCGTGGGGCAACCCGTCGCCGTGGCCGGCAGCCGCGACGCGCGCCGTGAGCCGCAGCGGCTCGGGCTTGCTGCCGTCGCTGGCCAGGTTGCGCGCGGCAATGCCCAGGCCCGTCACAGAGAGTGCCACGGGGCGCGGCTGGGCCTTGTCGGCAAAGGCGACCGAACCCCCTTGCAGCGAAAAGTCGGCCACGCGCAGCGTCCAGCGGGACGGCTCTGAGGGCGCGGGCACCTCGGGCGCGTCGGCAGCACCGCCCTGGGCCTGCGGGGCCGCCTTCAGCCAGCGCTCGAACATCCAGCGCCCGTCCGCGCCACGTTCCAAGGTCAGTTGCGGCTGGCGAAGGCTCAGGCGCTGCAGCGTGGCGATGCGGGTGTCCAGGGGCAGCTCGGCGCCCGCGATCTCGAGCGTGCCCACGCTGGCCCATGTGGCCTTGCCCTGGCGGACGGTGAGCTGCTCCACCGCCAGCGGGCCGGCGTGCACGGTGATGCCGGTGGAGCCGGTGGAGCCGTTCTGCGCGGACGGCTCTGCAGGGGCTTGCCACCGCACACCGAGGTCGCCGCTGAGCTGTCCGGCCAGCGTGGGTTCCAGCACGCCGGCCAGATAGGGGGCAGCCAGTTGCAGCGACAGTGCGTTCAGCGTGGTGCGCAGCTGGGCGCTTTGCCGCGTTGCTTCGCCGGTGAAGCGCAGCGTGCCCGCCTGCAGGTTGAGCCCACCCTGAAAGCTGAGCGGCCTGGCGTTCGCAGGGGCAAGGGGCCACGCGAGGTCGGCCGCCTCCAGCGTGACGGCCGTGGCCTGCAGGCTGGCGGCGGGGCGCGTGGTCTGGTCCGACCAGCGCAGCGTGCCGCCGCGCACGGCGGCCGTAGCGACTTCCACGGCCCAGGCAGGAGTGGCGGCTGCGGCCTGGGGGGCGCGGGCGGCTGCGCTGGATGCACCGGTCGCCGGTGAGGCTGCCGACGAGGCGGCTGGTGCCGCGCTGGTGCGGGCGCCGCCCAGCGCAGAGGGCGAGAGGTCGGCCGCAGATGCGGGCGCGGCCCGTTGCGCCAGGTTGATCCGGCCCAAGGCGTCGCGTGTGACCGTCAGCACGGGCGATGTCAGCTCCACATGCGACAGGCGTGCCATCTGCTCCAGCGGGCGCACATCGGCCATGTCGATCTTCAGCCGCTCGTAGCTCAGCAGCTCGGCCCCCTGGCGGTCTGCAATGCGCACGCCGCTGGCCTGCACGGTGCCGCTCAGCGCCACGGCCAGGCGCGGGTGCTGTTCAAAGGCCACTTTCACATGGGCATCCAGCGTGGCGGCCTGCACCTTGAAGGGCAGGCCGGCGGGCAGATAGGCCAGATAAGGGGCGAGGTTCAGCCCTTCCAACCGGATCTGCGCGTCGGCCTGGCCGGTCTGCGCAAACGGCGTGCCCTGCGCCGACGAGTCGAAGCGGCTGCCGTCGAGCGTGAACGCCAGGTGGGGCTCCACCTTCACCTCGCGCTGCGACGGCAGGGTGCTGATGAACGGGACTTTGAGGGACAGCGCGCGCACCTCGTGGGTCTCGCTGACGGTGGTGTCGATAAAGTCAATGCTGCCGCCCGCAAGCGCCAGGTTGTACAGGGCCAGGCGCGCGGGGCCTTTGTCGGGCTCGGTGTCGGGCACTGCGGGGCTGGCGGGCGCCGTGAGCCTGGCGATGATGTCGTCCACGTCATAGCGGCCGTCACCCAGGTGCGTGATGCGCAGCACGGGGGTGTCGATGGTGAGGGCGTCCACCACGGGCGCCCAGCGCAGCAGCGACTGCAGCTCGCCGTCGGCGTGAATGCGGCCGATGGTCAGCTGCGCGGATGCTCCCCGCACGCCCGCCACGGTGACCTCCCGCAGCGTGAACTCCAGGCTCCACGGCCGGAAGTCGACGCCGCCCACCGTGACCTCGCGCCCGAGGCGCTCGGACGCAAGCCGCTCCAGCGGCCCCTTGGCCAGCGGCGGGACGACCAGCCAGGCGACCAGGCACACCGCGACCCACCCGGCCAACACGCGCACCACGGGGCGAAACCAGGGCTGCTGGCGCAGGAGGGACACAACGAAGACGGAGCGCAGGGACATCGACATGGCAACGGAGCAGGGAGAGGCGCCGCAGCGTGGGAGGCAGAGCCGGTCACCACGGCCCAAGGGACGGGCTCGCGCTGCGCGCGGGCGCTATTGTCCGTGTTGCGCGGCGACCCGCGTAAGCCGATGCAACGTTCGGCCCCAGCACGCCGAGCCCCGCCCAGCGCTGCAAGCGCCGTATTTCGCTTCGCTCACGGGGCAAAGCCCAGCACCACCCTGCGGGTGGTGGCGCTTTTCTTCTCAATCTTCGTGACGATGATGGGGCCGATTTCGGCGGTGTTGGCCACGTGTGTGCCGCCGCAGGGTTGCAGGTCGATCAGGGGTGTGCTGCCGTCGCCGCCGATGCGGATGGTGCGGATGCGGCCGGTGCCGCGCGGGGGCTGCACGCTCATGCTCTTGACCAGTGCGGGGTTGGCATCCAGCTCCTCGTCGCTGATCGAGGCCACGGTGAGCGGGTGGGCGGCTGCGACCAGGGTGGCGATGGCGGCGGTCAGCTGCTCCTTGTCCAGCGGGTCGGTCATCGCGAAGTCGAGCCGCGCGTAGTCGGGCGTGATGGAGCAGCCGTTGACCAGCTGCGGCACCACATGGCACAGCAGGTGGCTGGTGGTGTGCAGGCGCATCATGCGGTGGCGGCGCTCCCAGTCGATGCGGGCCGTGACGGCGGTGCCCTCCGTCAGCTGCGCCAGGCGGTCGTCTTGCCCGGGGGCGGGCATGTGCACGATGTCGCTGGTGGGTTTGCCCTCGGCGTCCTTGCCCTTGCGGGTGTCGGCGATGGCGATCTCGCTGCCGTCGGCCAGCATCAGCACGCCGCTGTCGCCGGCTTGGCCGCCGCCCAGGGGGTAGAACACGGTCTGGTCGAGCACGATCCCGGCGTCGGTGACGGCGGTGATGTGGGCGCTGCATTCGCGCAGGTAGGCGTCTTGGCGGAAGAGGTCGTGGGTCATGCGGCGATGGTAGCGGGCCGCTGCGACTACCATCGCGCCATGACCGCTGCCGCCGTGCCCCCCTCCGCTTTCGCCGCGCTGCCCTCCCGTTTCTGGGCCGAGCTCTCCGCCCGCGACTTTGCCGCCCTCAAAACCACCGGCCAGGCGGACCAGGTGGTGGCCGTGCTGCCCGTGGCGGCCATCGAGCAGCATGGGCCGCATCTGCCCTTGTCGGTGGATGCCACCTTGCTGCAGGGCGTGATCGACGCGGCGCTGCCGCAGCTGCCTGCCAACCTGCCGGTGCTCTTCCTGCCGCCGCAGAACGTGGGCCTGAGCCCCGAGCACATCCGCTTTCCCGGCACGCTCACGCTGTCGCCCGCCACGGTGATCGCGCTGTGGACGGAGCTGGGCGAATGCGTGGCCCGTGCGGGCGTCAAGAAGCTGCTGCTCTTCAACGGCCACGGTGGCCAGGTCAGCGTGATGGACATCGTGGCGCGCGAGTTGCGCACGCGCTGCGGCCTCATCGTCTACAGCGCCAGCTGGTTCAGCCTGCCGCTGCCCGATGCGGTGGCCGGCCAGTTCAGCGCCGAGGAGCACCGCTTCGGCATCCACGCGGGCGAGATCGAGACATCGATGATGCTGCACCTGGCGCCCAGCACGGTGCAGATGCAGCATGCCCAGCATTTCCGGTCGACGTCGCAAGACCGCGCCGAGCGCCACGCCATTCTGGGCAATGGCAAAAGCGCCAAGCTGGGCTGGCAGATGCAGGACTACCACCCTGCCGGGGCGGTGGGCAACGCGGCGGCGGCCACGGCCGACAAAGGCCGGGCGGTGGTGGAGGCGGCCGGCGTGCAGCTCGCCGCGCTACTGCAGGAACTGGCAGCCCTGCCGCTCGACACGCTGCGCGACGCACCCACGGGCGCGTGATTGGTGGCGCACCCCCGGGGACCGGCAAGGCCAGACCCCTACAGCGAAGCCCTCGTCACAGCGACCGCAACGGGCGCGGCCCCATCTCCGGGGCAGCCGAGCAAGGGCCGCCCCGCAGCGAGGGCTGCG
>NZ_JBMIRS010000033.1:0-1380 GCF_049198005.1 Paracidovorax sp. MALMAid1276
TCTACTGCGTGGGCCGCAACTATGAAGAACACGCCAAGGAAATGGGCTTCACCGGCCGCGAACCGCCCTTCTTTTTCATGAAGCCAGCCGACGCCATCGTGGTGGTGAACGCGGGCGAAACCGGCCGACTGCCCTACCCCAGCCTCACCGCCAACCTGCACCACGAAATCGAGCTGGTCGTGGCCATCGGCAAGGGCGGCAAGAACATCGCGGCCGCCGACGCGCTGGGCCACATCTACGGCTATGCCGTGGGCCTCGACATGACGCGCCGCGACCTGCAGAACGACATGAAGAAGCAGGGCCGCCCGTGGTGCATTGGCAAGGGTTTTGACGCGAGCGCGCCCATCGGCCCCATCACCCCGGCCGCGCAGGCGGGCGACGTGGCCAACGCGCCCATCTGGCTGCAGGTGAACGGCGCCGACCGCCAGCGCAGCACCGTGACCCAGCTCATCTGGAACATTGCCGAAACCATCGAACACCTGTCGGCCGCGTGGGAGCTGCAGCCGGGCGACCTGATCTACACCGGCACCCCCGAAGGCGTGGGCGCCGTGGTGCGCGGCGACGTGCTCGAAGGCGGCGTGGAAGGCCTGGGCACCTTGCGGCTGGATGTGGTGTGAGGCCGCGCCACTGCGCTTCAATACTCTCAGTTTGATAGCTACCAGTGCTTACCCCGTAAGCGCTGGGGCCGTATTTGATTCAAAATTTTCGGCATGACTTTTCGCAGCCCCATCAAACACTGCCGCGCCTGCGGCACCGCCGTGGCTTACCGGCTGCCCGACGACGGCGACACCAAGCACCGCGCGGTGTGCACGGCCTGCCACACGGTGCACTACGAAAACCCGCTGAACGTGGTGGGCACCGTGCCGGCCCTGCCCGACGGCCGGGTGTTGCTGTGCAAGCGCAACATCGAGCCGCGCTGGGGCAAGTGGACGCTGCCGGCGGGCTTCATGGAACTGGACGAAACCACGGCCCAGGGCGCGGCGCGCGAGACGGACGAAGAAGCCGGTGCGCTGATCGAGATCGGCCCGCTGTTCAGCCTGCTGAACGTGCCCCGCGTGGGCCAGGTGCACATCTTCTACCTCGCCAACCTGCTCAGCGACCAGTTCAACCCGGGCTACGAAACCATCGAGGCGCGCCTCTTCACCGAAGACGAAGTGCCGTGGGACGAGATCGCCTTTCGCACTGTGAAGGAAACGCTGCAGGCCTACTTTGCAGACCGCAAAGCCGGTGCCTTCGGCCTGCATCTGATCGACATCGACTAACCACCCACCCCACCCGCAACATCGGCGGCAGCCGCGGGCCCTTAGAGTCTGTTCAATGTCTTTTTGAAGATCGCATTGGAGTGCAATCGGTATGAGTGGATGCGCCGGGTGCGCCGCA
>NZ_JBMIRS010000038.1:0-17509 GCF_049198005.1 Paracidovorax sp. MALMAid1276
GCTGAGCCTGTCGAAGCCTCGCGCAGCGGCTCAACGCGCTCCCAAGCGGATGGATCCACGCGGCAGCGCCGCGCCAACCAAGAAATAATGAGCCGTCCTTTCTCCACGCCCTCCTCATCATGACCCCGAACACCCCCACCACCATCCCCACCACCATCCCCACCACCGCCCTGCAGCTGCGCTCCCTCGTCCAGCCCGACGGCACGCTGCAGATCAGCCTGGAGCCCACGCCCGTGCCCACGCCGGGGCCTGATGAGGTGTTGATCCGGGTGCAGGCCACGCCCATCAACCCGTCGGACATCGGCCTGCTGCTGGGCCCGGCCGATTTGTCCACCGTGCAGGTCAGCGGCACGGCCGACCGGCCGGTGGCCACGGCCCGCATCCCCGAGCGCGCCATGCCGGGCATGGCCGCACGTCTGGGCCAGAGCATGCCGGTGGGCAACGAAGGCGCGGGCCTGGTGGTGGCGGCGGGTGCATCGCCCGCCGCGCAGGCGCTGCTGGGCCGCACGGTGGCCGTGATTGGCGGTGGCATGTATTCGCAATACCGCGCCATGCCTGCGTCGCAGTGCCTGCCGCTGCCGCCGGGCACCACGGCGGCCGAGGGCGCATCGTGTTTTGTGAACCCGCTCACGGCGCTGGGCATGGTGGAGACCATGAAGCGCGAGGGCCACACCGCGCTGGTGCACACCGCTGCGGCCAGCAACCTGGGGCAGATGCTGAACAAGGTGTGCCAGAAGGATGGCATCGCTCTGGTCAACATCGTGCGCAAGCCCGAGCAGACAGCGCTGTTGCGCGAGCTGGGCGCGCAGTATGTGTGCGACAGCAGTGCGCCCACCTTCATGGCCGACCTGACCGACGCACTGGCCGCCACCGGCGCCACCATCGCATTCGACGCCACGGGCGGCGGCACGCTGGCCGGGCAGATCCTGCAGTGCATGGAGGCCGCCATCAACCGCAAGGCCACGGAATACAGCCGCTACGGATCGGCCGTGCACAAGCAGGTGTATCTGTACGGCCACCTGGACACGCGCCCTACCGAAGTGCACCGCACCTTTGGCATGGCCTGGGGCATGGGCGGGTGGCTGCTGTTTCCGTTCTTGCAAAAGATGGGCGACGAGGCCACCCAGGCGCTGCGCGCGCGTGTGGCCGCCGAGCTGAAGACCACCTTTGCCAGCCACTACGCGCGCACGGTGTCGCTGGCGGGGGCGTTGAGTGCGGAAGCGATTGCCTTTTATGGCCCGCGTAACACGGGGGCCAAGGTGCTGATTGATCCGTCGATGGAGTGAGGCTGCGCGGGCGTCTTCCTACGGACTCGCGTTCAGCCATACCAACCGTTCGAGCTGAGCTTGTCGAAGCCCCGCACCGCGCTTCGACAAGCTCAGCGTGAACGGGTTTTGGTGAACCCACCTTCGATCACCCAACACCGCTCGGGCTGAGCCTGTCGAAGCCTCGCGCCGCGCTTCGACAAGCTCAGCGTGAACGGGTTTTGATGAACCCATCTTCGATCACCCAACACCGTTCGGGATGAGCCTGTCGGAGCCTCGCGCACGTCAGGGCAGTATGTTCGCCGCCTTGGCACGCGCAATCTGCAGGTCCGCATCGCGCTGCAGCAGCAGGCGCTGGGCCACCAGGTCGTTGGCGGCCTGCGTCACCGCAGCAACGTAGCCGTCCTGCGTGCCATACAACTCCTCCAGCGACGGCCGTGCATCGCCCGCCGCCAGCCGCGCCGCGCGCGTCTTGTGGAAGGGGATGAAGGCGCCCGTGAGGTTGGCCAGGTCGGTGATGCCGGGCGTGGCCACGTAGTTGAACTCGATGCTGGTGCCCAGGGGCGCACGGGCCTCCACGCTGCGGATGCCGGCGCTGGTGAGGCCGGTGGAGGCATCGACCTGCGGCACCATGATGGCGTAGTCGCGGTTCAGGTTGATGGGCGGCAGGATGGTGGCGATGCCGGATTCGTCCTGCGGGATGTACTGCGGGCCAAAGTCAAACAGCGGGAAGTTGTTGTACAGCCCCCGGTAGTTGAACTCCGGGATCGCCGTCTGTACGCCGCTCACGGCCCAGGTCAGGCCCTTCATCACCGGGAAGGCCATTGCCTCGGGCCGCACCAGCGTGCCGTCAGCCACCTTGGGCACCGCATTGGCCGGCGGCAGCGTGCCGCGCACCACCCAGTCTTCCAGGTTCAGGAACAGCGCGCGGAAGGTGTCGGTGAAGTGCACCACCGTGCCCGTGGGGTAGGTGGCGCGGGTAGGCGCATAGCCAATGCTGGCGGTGCCACCCGCCCCGCCGTGCTGCGTGCTGGCGTAGTAGTACACCCGCGCATTCTCGGGCTGCACCAGGTCCTTGGTGCCGTTGGCGTCGGTCAGCACGGGCGAGCCCTGCAGCTGCCAGAACTCGGTGCCCGACAGGCCCAGGAAGAACTTGGGGCAGGTGTTGGTGGCGGCGCAGCGCTTCATCACCCCGCCCTGGCGCCCGCTCACCTCGTCCATATAGTCCTTGTCCAGGCCGCGCGGCGCCGTCTGGCCGAAGGCAGTGTGGTCAGTGCGCAGGCCGCCGCCACCACCAGGTACGGCAAAGCGGGTGTTGATGTGCGTCTGGCGCGCCGCCACGTGGGCGAACATCCCGTCGAACACCTTGCCGCCATCCAGCGACTGGTTGAAGCCCAGGTGCAGAAAGGTCTTCATCGCATTGCCCGACTGCGACGTACCCTGCCCCAGCGTGTGTGTGATGCGCCCGGCCAGCGGGTTGGGTGTGCCCGTGGAATCCGCCGCCTTGCTGCGGAAGAAACTCACCGTGTCACGCAGCGCAGCCAGGCCCACGCCCATGACCTTGGGGTCCTTGGCCACATAGACCAGTTCATAAAGGTAGGCCGGGTCGAACCCGCCTTTGAGGCACACACTGGTGGCGCTGGCCGTGCCGGGGAAGGCATTGGCGCCGGTGGCGTCGCAGGTAGCAAATTTCCAGTCCGCAGCGGGAATGCCTTCACGCGCATCCGTTTCGTTGCGGCGGCGGGTGAGCGAGTATCCGGGCTGGGTGTTGTCCAGGCTCGCGGGTTCGTAGGGAATCATGCTGCCATTGAACACGCCGCCAGGCAGCGACATGGCGGCGCTGGCCACTGAAGGCACCAGCTCGGTCTTGTACGGGCCGGTGATGCTGCTGCCGTCCTTGTTCTTGGCCACGGGCACGCTGACGGTGAGGCGCGCCGCCGTGCTCTTGGGCACATCGCCCTGCCACGCCGAGTACAGCATCACGTAGCCGCGCTCCAGGTACACCGCGTCGCTGGGCGTGGCCGTGGGGTTGACCATGGTGAGGATGTTGCCCCGGTTCGGCGCGTCGTAGCGCAGCACACCGCTGGCCTTGGCCATGTTCTTGGGCTTGAGCATCACGAAGTCGGCCTTGTAGTCGACCATGCCCCTGGCATTGGTGGGCGCAAGCGCCAGGTCCTGGATGACGGCATTCTTGGGGTCCTTGGGGTCCACCTCGCCGCTCAGCGTTCCGGTGACGCGCTCGTACTCGCCCACGTCCCCGAAAGTGCCCGGGAAAGCCTCGGTGGCGGTGATCGCCAGCTTGAAGGCAGGGCCGTCGTTGCTGCTGCCGCTGCCGCCGCAAGCGGCCAGCGTGGCGGCAGCGGCGGCAGTCAGTACCCAGGGGCGAACGTTCTTGCTCAATGAAATCATGTGTGTCTCCGTGTTTGATTTTTGTGTACGAGGTGTGCGCTGGCAGGCGCACGGGTGCCTGCCAGCGCGCACGCAGGCATGGCTTCGCCCACCCCTGCCGTAAAGGCAAGTGATGACGTTGGCGAAACAGGGGGAACAGGCCCGGCGCGCGGGCCGGGTGCTTATTCGGCCTCGATACCCGCGGCCTTGATCACCTTGCCCCACTTCTGGGTTTCGGCGGCCTGGAACTTGGCCAGTTCATCGGGCGAGGTGGTCCAGGCTTCAGAGCCCGCGTTGTCGAAGAACGACTTGGCCGCTGCGCTCTTGGTGGCATTGCCCAGCAGCTCGTTCAGGCGCGCCACCACCGGCGCGGGCGTGCCCGCAGGCACGTAGGCCGCAAACCAGTAGCCCATGTCGTAGCCCTTCACGCCCGCCTCGTCCAGCGTGGGCACCTCGGGCAATTGCGCGCTGCGCTTTTGCGTGGAGTAGCCCAGCGCACGCAGCTTGCCCGCCTTGACCTGGGGCACGCCGGTGGAGGTGTCGGTGATCATCAAATCGATCTGCCCGCCCAGCAGGTCGGTGATGGCCAGGGGGTTGCTCTTGTAGGGCACGTGCAAGATGTCCACGGCCGCCAGTTGCTTGAGCATTTCGCCCGCCATGCGGCTTGACGAGCTGCCACTGCCGAAGCTGAGCTTGCCGGGGTTCTTCTTGGCAAAGGCCAGCAGCTCGCCCACGCTCTTGTAGGGGGCGTTGGTGTTGACCACCAGCACCTGCCCACCCTTGCCCAGGCCGGTGACGGGGGCGAAGTCCTTCACCGGGTCGTACGAGAGCTTCTTGTACAGGTGCTCGTTGGCGGCGTGCGTGGTGTTGGTGGTGATGAGCACCGTGTAGCCATCGGCCGCCGACTTGGCCACGGCGGACGCGGCGATCATGCCGCTGGCGCCCGCCTTGTTGTCCACCACCACGGGCTGTTTGGTGTCGTTGGTGACGGACTGGCCCAGCGCGCGGGCCAGCTGGTCGGTGGCGCTGCCGGCCGCAAACGGCACGACGAAGGTGATGGCCTTGGCGGGGTAGGCAGCAGCCGCCTGGGCCAACGCAGCGGGGGCGTGCATTGTGCCCAGCGCCAGTACGGCGGCGGTGGCGAGCAGAGCGCGGCGAGGGGATGAATGGGTCATGTTGTCTCCTTGTGTTGGTATGGATGGGAAAGAAAAACGGGGGCTATGCGGCAGGGCCGCCAAGGTGCGGCGCCAGGTGCGGCGCCAGGTGCGCCGGCACGTTGACGGGCATATCGAGCAGCAGGTAGCTGAGTGCCTTGCCATGGCTGTCGAGGTTGAGCGCGTCGTTCACGCCGCCGTCGAGCACATCGTCCAGCACGAGGTTCATGGCCTGCAGCTGGGGCAGCAGGTAGCGCGTGACCTGGCGCGGGCGGCGCTGGGCAAACTGCCGCGCCACGGCGGCTTCGGTGACCTGGTCGACCAGCACACCCCACAGCGCGGGGTGCCAGGCGATGACGCTGATGTTGGAGCGGTTGCCTTTGTCGCCGGTGCGGCTATGGGCCAGGCAGTACAGAGGGACGGTGAGGGTTGGGGCGGTTGTCATGGCGGGTGTGCTCCTCAATCGGCCATCTCGAAACGCACGGCCACCGCATCGCGCGGCACCAGGCACGACACGGTGCCCAGGCGCGGGCGCATGGCGGTGCGCACGCCGCCGCCGCCGGCGGGGCCGCAGGTGTAGAGCGCGGTCACCTCGCGCAGCAGGCGCTGGGCGCTGGCGTGGTCGCGGTGTTGCGCGGCCACGCGCAGGCGCACGTCGCGTGCGTCGCCGGCAGGCGCGTCCAGCCATTGGCTGGCGTCATCGCCAAAGATGCTGGTCACGCCGATCAGGTCGATGCGCAGCGGGCCCAGGCCGCTCAATCGTTCGCGCAGCACCTCACCCGCCAGGCGGGCGCGGGCTTCGGCGCGCGGGCCGGCATACGAGATTTCGCCCTCGGCAAACCAGCCCGATTCAAAACACACGTTGACCTTGAGCGTGGCGGGCCGCGCGTGGCCGCACACGCCTTCCAGCCGCACCGCGTCGGCGCCCACCGTGGTCACGCGGGCGGTGGTGATGTCGGCCACCACGTCGGGCGTGAGGTAGGCGGCCGGGTCGTGCAACTCGTACAGCAGCTGCTCCTTCACCGTGCGTTCGGTGATACAGCCGCCCGTGCCCGGGGGCTTGGTGATGGTGCAGTGGCCGTCGGCGTCGATCTCGGCCATGGGGTAACCAAGGTGCGCAAGGTCCGGCACGTCCTTGTAGCCTGGGTCGGCAAAGTAGCCGCCCGTGACCTGTGCGCCGCATTCCAGCAAATGCCCGGCCATGGTGGCGCGGGCCAGGCGGTCCCAGTCATCCAGCGCCCAGCCGTAGTGGGCCAGCGCCGGGCCCAGCACCAGCGATGGGTCGGCCACCCGGCCGCAGACCACGATGTCGGCGCCTGCGCGCAGCGCGTCGGCAATGGCCTCTGCGCCGATGTAGGCGTTGGCGCTGACGATGGGTTCGGTGGGCATGGCGGCGCCCAGCGCGCTTTGCAGCAGCGCGCGGTGTTCGGGGCCGCTCAGGTCGTCGCCCTGCAGCACGGCAATGCGGGGGCGGGCCAGGCCCAGCTCGGCCGCCAGGGCGTGGATGCGGCGCGCGGCGCCGTGCGGGTTGGCGGCGCCAAAGTTGCTGACGATGCGCACACCGTGCGCCAGGCACTGTGCCAGCACGGGGCGCAGCAGGTCTACCAGCAGGGGTTCATAACCAGCATCGGGGTCGGTGCGGCGCGCCAGCTGGGCCAGGGCCAGCGTGCGCTCGGCCAGGGTCTCGAAGATGAGCACCGCGGGCTGGCCGCTGGCGATGAGCGCCTGCACCACGGGCAGGGCCGCGTCGGTGCGGTCGCCCGAGAAACCGGCGGCGCAGCCCACCAGCAGCTTGGTTGTTTGGTCGTTCGGCATCAATCCGTTGTCTCCTGACCGTGAATGTAGAAACATGGATGTATTCTGTGAAATCGATTGTTACGATCAATCCATCTGAAACGCAGATGAATCCAGACCACCTCGCATGAGCGCCCCCCACCTCTCCAGCCGCCAGCTCGACGCCTTCATCGCGCTGGCCGAGCAGCGCAACTTCACGCGCGCCGCCACGCTGTGCCATTTGTCGCAGCCCGCGTTCAGCGCCCTCATCCGCGCGCTGGAGGACGGCCTGGGCCTGCGCCTGTTCGACCGCAGCACGCGGCATGTGGACCTGACGCCCGAGGGGCAAAACTTTCTCGAATCGGCCCGCCGCATCCGCACCGAGATCACCAGCGCCCTGGCTGCGGTGCGCAGCGCCGCCACACTGCAGCGCGGGCGTGTGGCCGTGGCGCTGCTGCCGTCGCTGGCGGCGGGCTGGCTGCCGGGGGTGCTGGCGCAATACCGCACGGCGCACCCGGGCATCGAGATCGACATTGCCGATGTGCTGTCCGAGCCCTGCATCGACCGCGTGGCCAGCGGCCATGCCGACTTTGCCCTGGCCGCCATCCGCGCCGACACGCCCGCGCTGCAGGCAGAGCCGTTCTGCAGCGACGACTTCCATCTGGTGTGCCCGGCCGACCACCCCCTGGCGCGCCGCCGCAAGGCCATCACCGCGCAGGACCTGGCCGCGTGGCCCTTCATCCACCTGGCGCGCACCAGCAGCGTGCGGCAGTACCTGGAGGCCGCCCTGCACCCGCAGGCCATGCACACGCTGATGGAGGTGGAGCAGCTGGCCACCGTGATGGGCATGGTGCGCGCGGGCCTGGGCATCAGCGTGGTGCCCGCGCTCACGCTGTTCCACTTTGACCAGCCCGGGCTGGTCACGCGGCCACTGGCTCTGCCGGGACTGACGCGGCAGATCTATCTGGTGCGGCGGCGGGATGAGAGCCTTTCGGTGGCCGCGCAGGCGCTGTATGCCCTGGTGAGGGCGCAGCGGCCGCAGTAATGCGCAGGCTACCCGGCACGTCCACCCTGCCTCGGGCGGGTTGCCCGCGCGGGGCATCGGCTTCTAGGCTGCGAGGTTCGCCTGCGTCGTGCCTGCGCTATGCCTGCGCGGTGCCCCTCCACCCTTCTGCCCTGCCATGCCCCCTCACCCCTCCACCCCCTCCCCTCCCTCCATGCGCGCCTGGGCCTGCACGGCCTACGGCGGCCCTGGCGTGCTGCAATTGCGCGACCTGCCGCACCCCGCCCCGGGGCCTGGCGGGGTGCTGGTGCGCATGCACGCGGCCAGCGTGTCGTCGGCCGACATGCGCATTCGCGCGCACAAGCTGCCGCGCGGCTTTGGGCTGTTGGGGCGGCTGGCCCTGGGGCTGACGCGGCCGCGCCGCCCTGTGCTGGGCACGGACGTGGCGGGCGTCGTGGAAGCCGTGGGCCGGCGCGTGACCGGATGGGCCCCGGGCGACGCGGTGGTGGGCGTGGCCGGCATGGCCATGGGCTGCCATGCCGAGTTCTGCGTGCTGCCCGCCACGCGGCCGCTGGTTCGCAAGCCTGGCCGCCTGTCGTTTGCCGAGGCGGCCAGCCTGCCGTTTGGCGGCATGGCGGCGCTCGACTTTTTGAATCGCGCGCAGGTGCAGGCGGGCGAATCGGTGCTGGTGCTGGGCGCGTCGGGCGCGGTGGGCAGCGCCATGGTGCAGCTGGCGGCGCTGCGCGGCGCGCGCGTGACGGCCGTGTGCAGCGGTGCCAACGCGGCACTGGCAGGCTGGCTGGGCGCGCAGGCGGTGATCGACTACACGCAGCAGGACTTCACCCGCACCGGTGAACGCTGGGACGTGATTGCCGACACGGTGGGCGCAAGCCGGTTCGACGCCTGCCTGCCCTGCCTGCACGAACACGGCCGCTACCTGTGCATTGCAGGCAGCCTGACCCAGGTGCTGGCCCGGCCGCGCGGCACACGCCGCAGCATCGGCGGCCCGGCGGCCGAGCGGCCCCACGACCTGCAGGCGCTGATGGACCTGGCCGAGAGCGGCGTGCTGCGGCCCGTGCTGGACTGCGCCTACCCGTTTGGCGACCTGCCCGCAGCGCACGCATATGTGGAAACAGGCCGCAAGCGCGGTGCGGTGGTGCTGCTGGCGCCAGGTGCGTGAATATTAAATTTGATAGCTATAAAACCATATACAGCAAGCGCTGAAGGGCATTTTTATCCATATTTTCACCCTCCACCCCTTCACGCCCGCGCAGCCACGGCCAGTTCCTGGTGCAGCAGCAGCTCCACCTCGCTGGGCTCGAACTGGTCTTGCAGCAGCGGAATGGCAAAGCGGTATTCACCGCCCTCGTGCTTGCGCAGCACGTAGGCCAGCTGCAGGCGCGCCAGCGACTGGCGCAGCGCCTGCGCGTCGGCCGTGATGCCGTGGCCCTGCAGCCGCTGCACCAGGGCCGCCAGGCTGCTGTGCCCCGTCTGGGCCGTGTGGTAGACCACGATGCGGTCGATGCGGCAGGCGGCTTCGTCGTGGCTCAGGCGCCCCCAGCCGGCCAGCGCGTCCTGCACGGCCTGCGAGGCCAGGGCCTGGTCCAGGTGGCGTTTTTCGATCACGCGCTCGCCGGGGGCCAGGGCTTCGAGGCATTCCTGGCACAGGATGGCGACCAGGTTGGCGCGCTGGCCGCTGGCGTCGATGAGGCGGTCCACCAGGCGCTCGTTGTCAAAACCCAGGCGCAGGCGGCGCAGCGGCTCGGTGGCCAGCTCGCGGCAGGCGGCGCGCTCCAGGCCGCCGATGGCCAGCACCTCGCCAAAATTGCGCAGGGGGCTCTGGTAGTCGAGCACGGCCGTGGCATACAGATCCCAGAACCCCGCCAGCATGAACCAGCAGCGGCCCTCTTCGCTGAGCGCGCGCAGGGCGGACAGCTGCGCGTAGCCGCTGGCCGATTCGGCGCGGAAGAACTGGTCGGCCTCGTCGATGAGCAGCACCAGGCGCTTGCCCTGGTACTGCGCCTGCAGGTGGTCCACGATGGCTTCGAGCGGCGTGTCGGCCGCCAGGCCAAACTGCAGCGCCATGCGTGGCGCCAGCCGGTGGTCGCGCAGCGACACGTAGTGGCACACGGTGTGCGGGTGGCCCTGCATGCGGCGCTGCACGGCCTTGAGCAGGCTGCTCTTGCCCAGCTGGCGCCCGCCCACCACCAGGTAGTTGGCGGGCTCGCGGTTGATGACGCGGGCCAGCAGCTGCGCGCGGCCGAAGAACGCACCTTCGCGCGTCACGCCGCCGCGCGTCTGGTAGGGCGAGATGCGGGTGATGCGCAGCTGCGCGGCCAGCTGGCGCAGCAGCACCTGCAGCGCTTCGCCGCCGATCAGCCATTCGGTCTGGGTGGCGCTGTCCACCGCCACGTGCAGGTTGGCGCGGTCTTGGGCATGGGCCTGCAGCAGGGGCCAGGGCGTGTCCACGCTGTGCGCGCTCAGCACCAGCAGCACGTCGCTGCCGGTCTGCGCGGCACGCAGCTGGCGCAGCACGGTGGCCTCGTCAATGCCCGGCGCGGGCACGAACACCAGGCAGCGGTCCAGCGACACGGGCAGGTCGGGCGGAAACTGCCACTCGAACACCTGGCCGGGCAGCGCCCAGTCGGTGCTGGGCTGGCAGCGGGCCGACACGCGCTCGGCCAGGGCACGGGCCAGCGCGGGGGCCCGCTCGCTGCCCGTGGCCTGGGCGCAGGCCACGGCACGGCGCCAGTCCACCATGCGGATGTCGGCCGCCAGCAGCGTGGGCTCCAGCCGCCGCAGCCAGCGCAGCAAGCGGTCGATCTGCGGCAGCCGCGCCAGCGGCGTGCGGCGCAGGCGCGCGGGCCGCAGCTGGCCCGCCCCGATGAGCGGGTGGCGCACCACCCACACCACCGCGCCCACGGCAAAGATGGCGGCGCACCACACGATCAGCGACCGCAGCCAGCCGAACGGGTCGGCATCGGGCGCGGGCGTGGGCCGCTCGAAATCGTCCGTGCTGCCTTCCAGGCAATTGATGGGCAGGTAGCCCATGGGAATGGGCGGCGTGCCGGGGCGGCAGGACCAGGTGGTGGTGCCGGGTTTCAGCTGCACCACCACCTGGGTGCCTGCCAGCTTGCCCAGCTCGGGGTTCTGGGCGATGTCGGCTTGCAGCACATAGGGGCGCGGGGACGTGACGCGCAACTGCGGCTTGGCCACCGGGGGGGCGTAGGCGCCAATGTTCTTGGGCCAGTGGCCCAGCTCGTTGTGCGCCTGCATCATCGCCACGCGCCACTGCACCAGTTCGCCCCACACCGGCCCCACGTTCATGCTCGCCAGGAACCTGCCGCGCGTGGCCGGGTTGTGCTGCGGCGTGAACACGGCGCTGGCCACGAACAGCGTGACCAGCGCGATCACCACGGCGCGCACCACGGGTTTGGACAGCAGGGGCTTCAGTCCGCCAAGCATGAATCCAGCACCATGAAGCCCGCATCACGGATGGTGGCGCAGCGCCAGTGCAGCCGCGCAGCTTCGCCCGTGCCCCGCACGTGGATGAGATTGCCCCAGAACAGGCGGCGCAGCTCGTCGTCTTGCAGATAGGGCCGGGCGTGGCCCAGCTCGTCGGCCTGCAGCAGCTGTTGCAGGCGCGCGCGGCTGGCGGGGGGCTGGGCCAGCGGCAAGAAGGTTTGCCACAGGCGCGGGCTGCTGGCCAAGTGGGTGCGCAGCGCCGTCCAGGCCGCCTGCCCTTCGGTCAGATCGCTGCTTGCCACCGGGTGGTCGACCAGCCACTGCAGCCCTTCCTCGAACAGGGCGGGGTGGCCACCGCTCAGGGTTTGCAGTGCGGCCACGACGGGTTCGGTCCAGGCCGTGTCGGGCCAGCGCAGGTGCGCCAGCTGCATCAGGTCGGCAAGCCCGGGGTCAGGCCAGTGGTGCACCTGCGCGATGTTGAGCAGCGAGAGGTCGCCGCTGCGGTACTTGAGGTCGGCCAGCGCCTCGCCGCCGCACAGCAGCAGGTGGAGGCGGCCGCTGTGCATCTCGCTCAGGCTGCGCAGAATGCCGGCCAGGGTTTCGCGCAGTGCGGGCGTGCCCTGCTCGAAGCGGCTGACCAGGCAGAAGATGCGCTCGCCCGCCAGCAGGCGGCGCTCCAGCGCATGCTCGAATTCATAGTCCGACGCCACATCGCCCAGGCCGCACTGGCGGCCGATGGCGGCGAAGTATTCGGCGGGCACGGCGCTCACGCTGAACGGCGGCTGGATGTGCAGCACCGAGCCTTCGCCATATTGCGCACGTGCGCGCTGCAGCAGTTCGTTGCGAAATGGCGGTTGCCCCCAGTGCGCCGGCGACAGCAGCAGCGCGATGGGGTACGGCATGGCCTGCGCCAGCTGGGCAAACAGCTTGTCCTGAAAAGCGGCAAAGGGCTGCGCGCCGGTGGTTTCCGCCTGCAGCGGAAACTCGGGCGCAAACCCTGCCGCGTTCAGCAGGCGGTTGGCCTCGCTCTCGGTCAGGCGCAGATAGCGCGTGCAGGCCACCAGCTTGTCGCGCGAGCGGGGGTTGGGCACCGAGATGCCGTTGCGCCAGTTGTTCACCGCCTCGCGGCTCAGGCCGATTTCGGTGGCCACGCCCGAGGCGCTGGCGCGGATGCGGCGCATGTAGATCGACAGCAGGTCGGCAAAGGAGTCAGTGGCCATGGAGATGCAAACGGGGGCGAGATCAAGGACGAGCAGCGAGGGACAGGCCCCGCAATGGACGCAAGACGGAAGGAGGCTGGCAGCGATTGTCTTCGCCGCCGGGCCTTAGAACGTGTTTACGATCTCGCAGGGGATCGCCGGGAGATCGTCAACACGTTCTTAGAACCTTTACAGCAGCGGCTGCACCATGGGCCAAGCCTTGGCGCAGGCCAGGCCACAGGCCGTGAGCACCGGGCTGTAGAACACCGTGGCGCCCACCACCGTCATCAGCCAGCCGGGCTCGTCGTCCTCGGCGGCCTTGGTGCTGTCTTTGGTGCCGTCCTTGGCACCGCGCTGGTCATCGTCCTCCCCCGCATCGCCCGTCATCTCCTGCACCAGCATCACGGCCACCACCAGCAGCGCCACGGCCAGCAGCGCCAGGTAGCCGTATTGGAGCGCGGGCTGCGTGAGCGGATAGAAGTAGCCCGCCAGCAGCGTGGCCGGTGCCAGAAAGAACACGTGCATCAGGAGCCGGTACCAGGGGATGCCCTTTGCGGGTTTGTCCAGCGCGCCCATGACCATGCGGTAGGTCAACGCCCCCAGCACCAGGATCACCCCGCCCCACCATTCGATTTGCGTCAGCATGTCGTTGTCTTTCGTTGGTCAGCGGGCCGCCATCACCGTGGCGGGGCCCTGTCCGGCAGCCTCGCCAGCATCCCCGTCTCCATCACCGCCACCGCCCTCCCCGTCCGCGTTGTCGTCATCGTCATCGCCGCGCAGCTCCTTGTATTCGGTCACGATGTAGTACAGCGGCAGCGCGATGGCCAGCACCAGCCCCAGGCCCATCCACAGCCAGAAACCCTTGAACAGCAACACCGTGACCACGGTGAAGATCACGGCATGCACCAGGCCCTTGAACCCGGCGCGCAGCAGCAGCACCGCGATCAGGCCCTGCACGGGCGACTTGCCGGTTTTTCCCATGGCGCGCGCCATGTCCACAAAGGCCTCGGCCGCCTCACGCGCCTCGCGCTGGCGCTTGTCCTCCTGCTGGCGCAGCTTGCCCACGGCCAAGGGCTTGGCGGGGTCTTTGGAGCAGGCATAGCGGTCGTCGCCTTCGCCCTCCTCATTGCCCTCATCATCCCCGGGCTGCTGCACGGGCTCGACCACGGCGCGCCACTCGGGGTGGGCGTCCATGAAGTCCTTGCGCGACACCCAGCGGCCCAGGTCGAAGTGCATGCGCTCGGTTTCGCCCACCTGGTCGTAGAACACTTCGAGCACGGCCGCGCGCAGGCCGCAGCCAAACAGGGTCTCGATGGCCAGAAGCGGCAATTCGCCGCTGGTGCCGGTGTCGAACTGCAGCACCAGGTGCGTCGGCTCTGCCGACACCGACGGGTTGAACCACTCGGCATCCCACAGAGCATCCAGGCCCGGCGCGCCCAGCTTGTCGGCCCAGCGCTCGGCCTGTTCGGTGTTGTCGGCAACCCGGTACTGGTACACGAGCTGTGCCAGCTTGAGCTTGATCGGGTCGTCGAAGAAAAGCTGGAGGGTGTGCGTGTTCTGGGACATGGCTGAGAGCGTGGTTGCAGCCGCGAGCGGCTGTATGTGAATCAAGACAATGCAATGCGGCTGATTGTGGCCATGCACCGCGCCGGGCGCCCCCGCCAACCTGTCCATGCCGCGGGTGGCGCGGTTGACAGGGTGTCCACCGCCCAAGAGCCGGGTCAGCCCTGCGCCATGTCGTCGAGCGCGCGCACCAGCTGGCGCATGTCCATGGCCTTGGCAAAGAGCCAGCCCTGGGCATGCTGCACGCCGTGCTCCCGCAGGTAGGCAGCCTGCGCTTCGGTTTCCACGCCCTCGGCAATCATCTGCAGATGCAGCGACTTCGCCATCTCGATGATGTGGACGATCACGTTGCGGGTGACGGCCTGCGTGCCGATGGTGCTCACAAAGCACTTGTCGATCTTGAGGCGGTCCAGTTCGAACTCGGTGAGGTAAGACAGGCTGGAATAGCCGGTGCCGAAATCGTCAATCGACACGACATGCCCCTGCGCCCGCAGGGCCGCCACCGTCTTGCGGGCCTGATCCACATCCAGAAACACGCGCTCCGTGGCCTCGATGTGCAGGCACCGCGGGTGCACCCGCATCTGCGCGCAGGCACCGCGCAGCCGGTCGGGCAGGTCCGCATTGCTGAAATCCTGCGCCGACAGGTTGATGGCGATGTGGAAATCAGGGCGCGCGCGCAGCAGCTCGGCGGCGTCCTGCACCACCAGCTGCACCACGCGCTCGGTCACGCGGCCGATCAGCTGGCTGCGTTCCGCCTCGGGGATGAACACATCGGGGCTGACCATCACCCCGCGGGCATTGCGCCAGCGCAGCAGGGCCTCGGCCCCCACCCAGCGCCCGGACGCCAGATCGACAATGGGCTGGTACACCAGAAAGAGTTCATCGTTCCGGAGCGCGTCGCGCAGCGCGGTCGACAGCGTGCGCTGCAGCCGCACCAGCTGCACCACCACCAGCGCCAGCACCAGCCCCGCAACCATGCCCACGGGCACCATCACCAGCATGGCACGCCACCACTCGTGGTCGATCTCGCTGCGGGGGATGGCCACATAGGCCGCAAAGTCATAGCGGTCGGATCGGCTCCAGGCCACCACCCGGTTGCCGTCGAAGAAGGTGGATTCCAGCGCGTTGCCGATGCTGGCATGCCATGCCGGATCGAAAGTGCCGTGCTGAAAAAGCGCCTGCCTGCTGCGCGCGCTGCGCACGCCATAGGCCAGGCGGTGCTCGGAAGGGGCGACATCGAGCACGGAGCCTTCGTGCACCAGGGCCGAAAACCCCGTGCGCGGATCGGTGGAGATCACCAGCCGCGACCCCGGCAGCAGCGGGTGCTCCACCTGCGTGCGAACGTCGTAGCCCGCACTGCCCCGGTAGGTGGGCGGCCCCACGCGGTAACGGTTGCGGCCAAACGACGAGCACACCATCTCGCCGTCGGCGATATACCCCACGTCGATGAGCAGGTTGGACTTGAGCACCAGCTTGCGCATGCGGTCCAGGTTCTCGTCGGAGCAGGGGGCCGGGCTGGTGGCGGCGCTCAGGTCGTTCATTGCGCCGCTGAGCTGGTCGGTGACCCGGTGCGCACGGTAGAGAATCTCTGCGGCCAGCCGGCCTGCGCGCAGCTTTTGCTGCTCGAAACTGCGGTATTCGGCCAGCAGCACCGCCGCAATCACGGGCAGCAACACGGCCACCAGCCCCACACCATACAAAACGGCAATCCGAATCTGAACGCGCCGCATAGGTCCCCTCTGCATTCTTGTATTCGCCGCCGCCATGGCGCATGACGGCGGGATCACCACGGCCAGGCAGCCGCCGAGCGCCGACTATGCCACGCGCATGCCCCCCGAACAATGCGCAAGCGCGGCGCGCAAATTCTTGCGGCGGGCATGCCCACACCGCGGGCGCGCGTGGTAAGTTGCCCCGGGGGGCGCGGTGCCCCCGGGAGACAACACCCCGTGATCGCCCTGGCTGCGGCGCTTGGCCGCTACGTGCTGCGGCACTTTCTGTCGTTCGTGCTGATCTGCGCCGTGCTGCTGCTGGCGCAGTGGGGCTGGGCGCAGTGGCGCGCGTGGCAGGCATTGCAGGCCGAAGGCGCAGAGCTGCAGGCCGCGCAGGCCACGGTGTCGCAGCACATTGCAACCGAGGCTGCCGCCAGCCGCCAGCGCACCGCGCAGCTGGCGCAGGCCCCCCTGGCGGTGCTGACCGAACGCCTGCAGGCCCTGGACACGCGCCTGCAAACACGGCAACAGGAGCGCGCCAGCCTGGGCGGCCTGGCCAGCCTGGGCACCCTGGGCCAGCCCGGCACGCCCTTTGTGCAGGCGCACCTGAAGGGCCTGCGGCTGGACGTGGACATTGCGCTGCTGCAACAGGAGCGCACCTATGTGCAGGAGCTGCGCTGGCGCCTGCAGGCCACCCAGAGCGCCGAGCACCAGCGCGCCGAGCTGGAGCGCCTGCGCCAGGCCCACCAGCGCCTGTATGCGCAGTGGCAGGCCGTGCAGGCCGAGCGCCAGGCGCTGCTGCAGGCCCACCCCATCCAGTGCCGGGTGCCGCTGGATTCCCCCGAGCGCAGGGCCTGCGAAGCGCTGCGCCAGCAGCAGGCCGCCCTGCTGGCCGCCAACCAGCGCGCGGCGGCCGACCATGCCGCGCAGCAGGCCCGGCTGGCGGCAACGCCCCCCGCGCCCGCGCCGCTGGGCGCGTTCGAGCCGCTCATCGCCCCGCTGCATGCCCTGGCCGCCCCGCTGCTGGCGCGCCAGACGCAGCTGCTGGCCGAACGCGGCCAGCACTGGATGAACCGCATGGCCGCGCCGGTGCAGCAGGTGCTGCCCGTGGCGCTGTGGATCCTGCTGGGCATCGTGCTGGCGCCGATCGGCATCAAGGCCCTGCTGTACTTCGTGGTGGCGCCCCTGGCCCAGCGCTGCGCGCCCGTCCAGCTGCTGCCGGGCAGCGGGGGCACGGTGGCGCTGGCGCCGGGCGGCTCGGGCGTGTCGTGCGTGGTGGCCTTGCAGGCCGACCAGGAGCTGCTGGTGCACCCCGAGTTCCTGCAGAGCACCGCCGTGCAGGGCGACAAGGACACCTGCTGGCTGTTCAGCCGGGAATACGCGTTCACCAGCCTGGCCGCCGGCCTGGTGGCGCTGACCCGGGTGCGCACGCCTGCCACCGCGCAGCATGTGGTGTCGGCCACGCAAGACCCGCACAGCGAAGTGGCCGTGCTGGACCTGCCCGAAGGCACCGCCCTGGTGATGCAGCCGCACAACCTGGTGGGCGTGCTGCAGCACCGGGGCGCGCCGGTGCGCATCACCTCGCACTGGCGCCTGGCCAGCCTGCATGCGTGGCTCACGCTGCAGCTGCGCTACCTGGCGTTTCACGGCCCTGCACAGCTCATCGTGCAAGGCAGCCGGGGTGTGCGGGTGGAGCAGGCCCAGGGGGGCCGCAGCATTCAGCAGGCCGCCACCATCGGCTTCACGCCCAACCTGGCCTACACCACGCGGCGCAGCGACACGTTTGGGGCCTATCTGCTGGGCAAGCAGGGCCTGTTCAACGACCACTTTGCGGCCGGCACCGACGCGGACGGCGGCGCGCTGCAGGGCTGCTACGTGTATGCGGAAATGCCCCACACCCACCTGCGCGGCGGGCGAGCGCGGCGCGGGCTGGAGGGGGTGCTGGACTCGGTGCTGAAGGTGTTTGGCGTCTAAGAACGTGTTTACGATC
>NZ_JBMIRS010000053.1:0-16086 GCF_049198005.1 Paracidovorax sp. MALMAid1276
GCCTTCAGCGCTTATCCATCAAGCGCTGGGTGCTATCAATATTGAACTAAGCATCGCGGACATCGGCCACCGGGTTGGTGCCGAAGTCCGCGCGGTCCAGCCAGGCGAGCACGCGGGTGGCGGCGTCCTGGGGCGATGTGAGCTGGCCGCCCGCCTTGAGGTTGGCGAAGTTCTGGCGGTCGGGGAAGGCGGCCGCGTCGGCGCCGCGCAGCTGCACCTGCATGTCGGTGTCGATCACGCCGGGTGCGAGCGAGCAGACCTTGGCGCCGTGGGGCTTGAGGGCCTCGTCCAGCGCCACGCAGCGGGTGAAGTGGTCCATGCCGGCCTTGGCCGCGCAGTAGGCGGCCTGCGAGGCCATGGCACGGCGGCCCAGGCCCGAAGAGATATTGAGCACCTTGCGCGGCACCGTCCACGCGTCCGTCGCGCCCAGAAAGGCGGCGGTGAGCTGCATGGGCGCCTCCAGCCCCACGCGCAGCGCATGGGCCAGGTCGGCCAAGTCGTTCGGGTGGGCGCTGGCCGACAGCGGGGCGATGCGCGGGATCACCCCGGCGTTGTTGATGAGCGTGGCGCTGGCAAAGGCCTCGGGGCCCTGGGCCTGCAGCCAGTCTTGCAGCTGCGCAGCAGCCTGCGCGCCTTGCGACAGGTCTTGCTGCCACTGGTGCAGCGTGGCGCCTGCGGCCTGGGCCACGTCGGCCAGCTCGGGGTTGGCGCTGCGGGCGATGCAGACGACGGTGTGGCCGCCCTGCAGCAGCTGCCGGGCCATGGCCAGGCCCATGCCGCGCGAGGCGCCGGTGAGGATGGTGAGATGAGGTTGAGACATCCCGCCATGTTACTGCGCGGTAGCTACCGGGCAGGATTCGGGGGTGACTCCAGCGCCGTCAGCAGCTGCGCCAGCCGCGCATCCAGCGCCGCAATGTCGCCCGCCTTGAGCGGCGCGAGGATGCGGTGCTCATTGGCCACGTGGGCCTCCACCGCCCGGTCGATCAGCGCGAGCCCGGCCGGCGTGAGCTGCACCAGCGAGCTGCGCGCGTCCGCCGGGTTGGGCAGGCGCTCGATCCAGCCGCTGGCTTCGAGCTTGCCCATGCGGTGCGTCATGGTGCCGGACGTGACCATGAGCGTGGAAAACAGCGTGGTGGGTGCCAGGCAGTAGGGCGCGCCGGAGCGCCGCAGCGTGGCCAGCATGTCGAACTCCCAGAAGGAGAGGCCGAACTCGGCAAAGGTTTCGTCCAGGCGCCGCTGCAGCAGCGCGGCACAACGCTTGATGCGGCCGAGGGGGCCCATGGGGCTCACGTCCAGGTCGGGGCGCTCGCGGTGCCATTGGCCGAGGATGGCGTCCACGGCGTCGGGTGGGGGGCGGTTGGCCATGGGTGCAACAGGGTCGTGGAGTTGATTTATCTTGAATTCAAGATTGTATGGTAGAGTGATTTATCTCGAAATCAAGATAAATAGTGATGACCACATCTCGCAGTTGCCCCTGGCTGGACGCCCTGTCCACGGCCCTGGCGCCCGTGATCTGGGGCTCCACCTACATCGTCACCACCGAGCTACTGCCGCCCGACCGGCCCTTCACCGCCGCGCTGCTGCGCACCTTGCCCGCCGGGCTTCTGCTGGTGCTGTGGTGCCGCCGCTGGCCGGCCTGGGGCGACTGGACGGGCTGGAGGCGCCTGCTGGTGCTGGCGGCGCTGAACATCGGGGTGTTCCAGGCGCTGCTGTTCATTGCCGCCTACCGGCTGCCGGGCGGCGTGGCGGCGGTGGTGGGCGCGGTGGGCCCGCTGGTGGTGATGGGCCTGACGTGGGCGCTGGACCACCGCCGCCCGCCCGCAGTGGCCCTGGCGGCCGGGGCCGCTGGCGTGCTGGGCATGGCGGCGCTGCTGCTGTCGCCGGGTGCGCGCTGGGACATGGTGGGCGTGGCCGCCGCGCTGGCGGGCACGCTGTGCATGTCGGCCGGCACGTTCTGGTCGCGCCGCTGGCGGTTCGACCTGCCGGTGCTGGCGTTTTCGGGCTGGCAGTTGCTGGCCGGCGGCATCATGCTGGCCCCCGTGGCCTGGGCGGTGGACCCGCCGCTGCCCACGCTCACCGTCACGCATGTGGCGGGCTACCTGTACCTCGGCGTGGTGGGTGCGCTGTTGTCGTATGCGGTGTGGTTCCGGGGGGTGGAGCGCCTGTCGTCCGTGGCCGTGTCGTCGCTGCTGCTCTTGAGCCCCGTCACGGCGGTGGTGCTGGGCTGGGCACTGCTGGGCCAGGCCATGCGGGGCCTGTCGCTGGTGGGCATGCTGGTGGTGCTCTCCAGCATTTTGGCGGTGCAGTGGGCGATGTCGCGGCCGGAATCATCGGAAGCATCCTGATGTACGAATGCTTCAATTTTGATAGCTGTCAGCGCTTATCAGGTAAGCGCTGAAGGCAAATATCATTAAAAATCAGCCGCCCAATCCAGCGCCAGCCACGCGCCGGTGGCGGGGTGGGTGAATGCCAGGTGGCTGGCGTGCAGCAGCAGGCGCGGGGCCTGTGCCAGGGTGGCGGCGTCGGCATACAGCGCATCGCCCAATATCGGGTGGCCGATGGCCGCCAGGTGCACGCGCAACTGGTGCGTGCGGCCCGTGACAGGTTCCAGCTCCACGCGCGTGGTGCGTGCTGCGGCGTCGTGCCCCAGCACGCGCCAGCGGGTGAGGCTGGGCTTGCCCAGCGCAGCATCGATGACGCGCAGCGGGCGGCGCGCCCAGTCGGCCGCGATGGGCAGGTCGATCTCGCGCCAGGCGCCGTCGCCTTGGCCCGCCAGCCCCTGCACCACGGCGTGGTAGCGCTTGTGCACCTGGCGCTCGGCAAAGGCGTGGCTGAGGCGGCGCTGCGCATCCAGGTGGCGCGCCATCAGCACCAGGCCCGAGGTGGCCTGGTCCAGCCGGTGCACGACGAGCGCGCCGGGCCAGCGCTGCTGTGCGCGGGCGCTCAGGCAGTCCTGCTTGTCCGGGCCGCGCCCGGGCACGCACAGCAGGCCTGCGGGCTTTTGCAGCACCAGCAGGTCGGCGTCTTCAAAGACGGCCTGTACGCTGGCGTGCACGGCGGCCTGCACGTCGGCATCCGCTGCCGCATGCCACGGCCCCTCAGTGCTCATCGCCCGCCACCAGGCGCTGCACCGTGGCGCACAGCTCCTGCACATCGTTGGGCTTGTGGATCAGCGCGCGCGCGCCTTCGGCCAGCGCGGCCTGCTCGATCTCGGCCGTGACGTAGCCCGAGGCCAGCGCCACCGGCAGGTCGGGGCGGATGAGGCGGGCCTCGCGCACCAGGTCCACGCCACAGAAGCCGGGCATGTTGTAGTCGGTCACCAGCAGGTCATAGCACTCGGGCGCGGCGCGCAGGGCGGCCGTGGCCTCGTGCGGGTCGGTGAAGCCGCTCACCGCATAGCCCTGCCGGCGCAGCAGGCGCTGCACCAGAAAGACCAGCGCCTGGTCATCGTCCACGTACATCACATGGGGCTTGCGCGGCGGGGGCGTGCAGCCGGGGTTGTCGGTGGGCGGCGGGCTGGATTGCGGTGCAACCACCACGTCCGCGGGCTCGTCGGTGGGTGCCGGGGCATCGGCCACGGCCACCGGGAAATAGAGCGTGAACCGCGCGCCGTGGCCGGGCGAGCTCTGCACGTCCACCGCGCCTTCGTGCGTGCGCATCACGCCGTGCACCACGGCCAGGCCCAGGCCGGTGCCCTGGCCCACGGGCTTGGTGGTGTAGAACGGCTCGAAGATGCGCTCGAGCGTCGCGGCCTCCATGCCCGGGCCGGTGTCGCGCACGGTCAGGGCCACATAGTCGGCCGGCGCCAGGCCCAGCCGCTCGCTCAGCCACTGGTCGGGCTGCACCACGGCGGCTTCGACATGGATGCTGCCGCGCTCCGCCCCCTGGCCCTGGATGGCATGGACGGCATTCGTGCACAGGTTGAGCAGCGCCTGCTCTACCTGCGTGGCGTCGCCCAGCACCGGCGGCAGGCCCTGCTGCAGCTGCATGTGCAGGTCGATGGATGGGGGCAGGGTCACGCGCAGCAGGCGCTCGGTGTCGTGCGCCACCTCGGCCAGCGCCACGGCCGTGCGGCGGGGGCGCTCGTTGCGGCTGAAGGTAAGGATCTGGCGCACCAGGTCGCGCGCGCGGCGCCCGGCCTTGTCAATCTCTTGCAGGCTCTCCAGCACCGGCGAGCCCGGGGCGTGGGCCGTGCAATCGGCCTTGGCCAGCTCCACATTGCCCAGGATCGCGCCCAGGATGTTGTTGAAGTCGTGCGCAATGCCCCCGGCCATGGTGCCCATGGCCTGCATCTTGTGCGACTCGCGCAGCTGCGCTTCCAGCTCGTTGCGGTGGGCCTCGGCCTTCTTGCGGCCGGTGAGGTCGCGGGCGAACACCGTGGTGGTCTCGCCCTCGGCGTGCCGCTCGAACGACACGCTCACCTCCACCGCCAGCTCCTTGCCGCTGGCGGTCAGGGCGGTCATCTCGCCCAGCAGCGCCTGGGTGGTGAGCTGCGCAAACGCCAGCGCCTGCGTGGCGTCGGGCAAAAAGCGGTCGAGCGTGCTGCCCAGCGCATCACCCGCGCTGCACTGGAACAGCGCGGCGGCCGTGGGGTTGAAGACCGTGATGCGCTGGTGCTGGTCCACGCAGATGATGGCGTCGAGCGCGGAATTGATGACGGCCTCCAGCCGCTTCTGGCTGGCGCGGATCTGTTCGTTGCGCTGCTGCAGCGCCTGCGCGCTTTCCTGCAGCGCGTGCCGCTCGGCCAGCAGCGGTCCCTGGTCGATGACGGCGCACAGGTACTGCGGCAACGGCGGGCCTTCGTCCTGCGGGGCCTCGATGCGCGCGATGTGCAGGTCGCCGGTGATGCGCACGGCCTCGTTGATCGCGAACACCACCTCGGTGACCTCGCTGTGCCCCAGGTCTTCGGCATGCCGGAAGGCCTCGCGCACGCGGGGCGCATCCTGCGCGCACACGAACGGCATCAAGGCGGTGAGCGGCCGGTCGCGCTCGGTGGGCTGGAACGAGCGATGCGCCATCGAATTGGCCTGCACCACCATGTCGTGCTCGTCCACCACCATCAGCGCCAGCGGCACGCGCGCAAACAGGGTTTCAAAGCGCTCGTAGGCGCTTTCCGCCACGGTCTGGCTGTAGCGCAGCACCTTGTTCTGGCTTTCCAGCTCGGCCTGGTAGGCGCGCAGTTCGGCCACCAGGTCACTGGCGGCGTCGCCGGGCTTGGCGGCACTGGTGCGGGCATGCGCTGCCTGGGCGGGCTGCCGGCCGGCCGGGTCCAGAAAAGACAGATCGGGTTCGCTCATGCTCTTTGAAAAAGCGGGTCGCCGGTGCGTGCCCCCGCGCGGGGCGGGGGCGGGGCGTGGAAGTTTGCGAACGAGTGTACGCCCCGCAGCAGGCAGTGCGTGGTGCGAACCCGGGTGCGAACTCCGGTGCGAACCCCGATGCAAGGGGGCTGGCGGGGTGGGTGGCGTCCCATTGTTGATGGATTGCGAACAATCCTTTTCCGCAGATGGGCTTACCGAACGGCGGGCCGCCGCCTAAAGTTTCTCCACCCTCACCATAACCCTCTTCTTTTTCGGAGCCCCATGACCACCAACCCCACCTACCAAGCCGCCGCCTACCCGCTGCTGGACCAGCTGCAATGGCGCTATGCCGCCAAGAAAATGAACCCCGCCAAGGCGGTGCCGCAAGACAAGGTGGACCGCATCCTGGAGGCCGCCCGCCTGGCCCCCACGTCCAGCGGCTTGCAGCCGTTCGAGATCATCGTGGTGACCGACCCTGCCGTGCGCGCCCGGATCCAGCCCATCGCCTGGAACCAGGCGCAGATCACCGATGGATCGCACCTGCTGGTGTTTGCGGCCTGGGACAACTACACGGCCGAGCGCATCAACATGATGTTCGACTTGACGAACGACCAGCGCGGATTCAAGAACGAAGGCTGGGAAAACTACCGCCAGATGCTGCTGAACAGCTACCCGCAGCGCGACGCCGAAGTGAACTTCCAGCACGCCGCCCGCCAGGCCTACATCGGCATGAGCGCAGCCCTGATCGCCGCCGCGTTCGAGCAGGTGGACTCCACCCCGATGGAGGGCTTTGACCCCAAAGCGCTGGACGAGATCCTGGACCTGCGTGCGCGCGGCCTGCGCAGCGTGGCCATCATGCCGCTGGGCTACCGCGCCGATGACGGCGACTGGCTGGTGAACCTGAAGAAGGTGCGCCGCCCGCGTGAGCAGTTCGTGACCGAGGTCTGATCGGCCGCGACATTTCGCAGCCGCCCCGGGGCATGCGACGCGCCTCGTCGCGCAGCGACCCGCGCAGGTGCGCCGGTCAGTGGATGACAGTGGCCTGCGGGCAGTGCGCGCGCGTGTGGCGCTTGCCATTCAGAAGCTGGCCCAGGGCGCCAAAACGCACCACGAGGTGGTAGCTGGCCAGGCACACTGCGGTGGTGGCCGCGATGTTGAGCACGATCTTGGCCCCTGCGGGCCAGGGCAGGCCGAACATCAGCGCGCCAAAGCCGATGGTCAGCGGCATGTGCACCAGGTACACCCAGTACGAGCTGTCGGCCAGGTAGGAAAGCGCCGGATGCGGTTGGCGCAGGTGGGCGGCAAACAGGCCGATGAGCGCGAAGCTCAGGCACCAGGCGGCGGCGTTGTAGGCGAACGCAAAGGCCACGCGCGGGGCCAGGGGCAGCGTGAAGCTGTCGCCCGTTGCGTGCCAGAAAATCGCTCCCGATGCCATGAAGAGCAGCAGCCCTGCCACCGCGTACCGCCGCCAGCGCCGCATGTCGTGTTGCAGCAGGTCGTGCCGTTGAATGTAAAGCGCCAGCCCGAATGCATAGAACAGCCCGTTGTGCGCCCATTCCGTCCAGTGCGGAAGGAACGATTCCGATGGGTGCACGAGTCCGTCGCCGTGCTGCGCCCCCACGGCGGCCAGGGCGGCAGCCAAAAGGGCAATCCCCCACGGTGCGCGGCCCAGGGTGCCAGCCCAACGGTGCAGGAGCGCCGCCCCTGCGGCGGGTGCTGCGCGCTGCAGCAGCCATTGCGCCAAAGGGGTGAGCAGGCTCAGCCACAGCAGCATCCACAGAAACCACAGGTGCAGGGTGATGGGCCCCTCGGGAACCCCCGGCGTCCGTGGCATGATGGTGGGGTCGAGCCCCCAGGTGCCCCGCACCATGCGGTGCACAAAGGCCAGTGCAAACACTGCGCACAGCACATAGACGGGCGGCCAGAACACGGCGAATGGCAGCGCCAGCCGACGCAGCCGGTGCCGCACCAGCGCGCGCGGCCCGCGCTGTTCCAACAGCATCGCCACGAAGAACCCTGCCAGCAGGAAGAACACGGGCATGCGAAATGCGTGGATGAAGGCCACAAGAACATCGGCCGCCAGCGTGGTCTGGCTGTCGCGCCACGGAAGAAGGCGCTGCCCCGTCATGTGGATCACGCCCACATGCAGCACGATGCCCAGCCACATCATGGCAGCGCGCAGGTTGTCCAGGGCGTACAGGCGTGTAGAGACGGGTGCTGCGGCGTGGGGAAGCACGCCGGGCGCGGCGGTGTCATGAAGGGTGGTCATGGTGCGTGCAAAGTTTGCGCGGCCACTGTGCACCCTCACGCTGGGTGAGGGTCAAGGGCCTCCCGGATTCCAACCCGACAGCGTTTCACGCCGCTGAGTCTCGCTCTCCTGTCGTGACGACGTCCCTGCAAGGCTTTCTTGTCGGGCCATCCCTGAGGACAGTCAGCAGGTAGGCCCGGATGGGCCCACTGAGGGGCGATCCCGCCTGCAGCAGTGATTCCCGGGTCACGGCGTAGAACAGCATTTTGGCGCGTTCCAGCGCAGCCCGGCGGCAGTGGCCTCCGGGAGGCGCCTGGCTTACTTGCGCACCGAGATCAATTCGATCTCGAAGTTCAGCGTCGCATTCGGAGGAATCACGCCACCCGCGCCAGCAGCGCCGTAGGCAATGGCGGGTGGGCAGGTCAGCTTGGCCTTGCCGCCGGGCTTCATGCGCTGCACGCCCTCGGTCCAGCAGGGGATCACGCGGTTCAGCGGGAACTCGGTGGGTTCGCCGCGCTTGTAGGAACTGTCGAATTCCTTGCCGTCGAGGAAGGTGCCCTTGTAGTGCACCTTCACGGTGTCCGTCGCCTTGGGTGATTCGCCCGCGCCGTCCTTGAGAGACTCGTACACCAGGCCGCTGGCGGTGGTGACGGGGCCGGTGGACTGGGCGTGGACGGTGGCCAGCGGGGCTGCCACCAGGACGGTAAGCAGAACGAGCTTAGTTCGCATGGGATCTTTCGAAACAAGTGAAAAAGGCCAATGTTAGGCCCTTGTCGGTTAGCAGGCTGCTGAAATACTCCCCACCGTCGTTTCCCGGTTGACGTCTTGCCAGGACAATTGAGGCAACCCAACCGACCAGACAGACAAGCCAGACATGCGCGGAGCCGACACCTTCACCGAGAGCCTGTTCACCATGCGCCACCTCGATGACTTCGTGCCCGCCGATCACCCCTTGCGCGTGATCCGTGTGATGGTCAATAAAGCCCTGGCCAACATGGACGAGCTGTTTGCCCGGATGTATGCGGCCGACATCAAAGGCGGGCGCCCCAGCATTGCTCCCGAAAAGCTGCTGCGCGCCATGCTCATCCAGGTGCTCTACAGCGTGCGCTCGGAGCGCCAGCTCATGGAGCAGACCCAGTACAACCTTCTGTTTCGCTGGTTCATTGGCCTGGCCATGGACGATGCCGTTTGGGTGCCCAGCGTCTTCAGCAAGAACCGCGAACGCCTGATCGAGCACGATGCGGTCATCGAGTTCTTCAATCAGATCGTGCAACAAGCCCAGGAGCAGGAACTGCTCTCGGGCGAGCACTTCAGCGTGGATGGCACCCTGATCCAGGCCTGGGCGGGCCACAAGAGCTTTGTGCGCAAAGATCGCCAGGGCGACGACGATACGGACGCGGGCAACTTCAAAGACCAAAAGCGCAGCAACGACACCCATGAATCCACCACGGACGGGGACGCACGGCTGTACCGCAAGGGCAAGACGGCCAGCGAGTTGCGCTTCATGGGCCACACACTCACCGACAACCGCCATGGGCTGGTGGTCAGTGCCGTGGTCACCCAGGCCGACGGACATGCAGAGCGCGAAGCGGCCAAGGCCATGATCAACGATGCGCGACAGGCACTGCCCGGCGATGACCCCATCACGATCACGCTGGGCGCAGACAAGGGTTACGACGCCAAGGAGTTCATCGACGCGCTGCAAGAGATGAACGTGCTGCCCCATGTGGCGCAGAACAAATCAGGTCGTCAATCGGCGGTGCCTGACAGGATCGCGGGCAGCGAAGGCTACGCCATCTCCCAGCAAAAGAGAAAGCTGATCGAACAAGGCTTTGGCTGGGCCAAGACGGTGGGGCACATGCGTCAGGTGGTGGTGCGCGGGATCAAGAAGGTGGACCAGATGTTTGTGCTGACGATGGCGGGCTACAACCTCACGCGGTTGCGCAGCTTGGGGCAAATCCGTCTGCAGGGGCAGGTGTAAAGGAAAAAGGATCAGAAAACCGTGCTTTGCGACTGAAAGCAGGCGATTTTGAGGGGTTGACTTTCAGGATACGGAAAAATGCGGCTACAGCCGCTGAACAGGTTCGGACGCTGGGGAGTATTTCAGCAGCCTGTTAAGGGGCTGACGTTGCCGACGTCATGTCACTCGCCGGTACGTGCGGCTCTGGCCGGGCGCTTACGGTTTGTCCAATCCGTAGGCACTGGCTGGCGGAGCTGGAGCGGAATGGCGAACGGGTAGAGACGGCTTTGCGGGGCGGGCGTGTTGGCTGACGCCGACACTACGACGCAACGGGTGTTTGCATCCGCATGCCGTCGTTGGTGATCTCAACGTGATCCACTTTGCTCAGAAGCTCAGGAAAACTTTCGAATCCATATTCCTCCCAGTTCCAGCGCGGTTTGACGTACTTTCCGACCACGTCCAGGTTGGCCCAACCCTTGGCGCTCTTGAACCTGTTGAAAGCGTCATCGAGCAATCTGATGAGTTCGCCAAAAGGGATTTTTCGGCAGTACATGCGGTTCGCTTCGTCGGTGCGAAATTGCAAGCCTCTCAAGTCGCGGAGCATGCCTGAGAGTTTTGCATAGCCGTAAGTACGCGAATCGAAATCTGGCCGTGTTTCGCTGATGACGTTGCCGATCTTGCCAACGAAAGCCCAGCCAGTAGCTTCGTCGGTCGCATCCTTGATGGACTTGTTCAGCAGGCTCTTGATGGCGCTGTCCATTTGCCTCGGCTTGACCGCAAGCTTTGCAGCGTCGGGTGGTTCGGACAAGGCTGAAGCCGATGCGATACCGACTTCATCCTTTTGCTTCTCCGCTTCACCGAGGTTTTCAATGTAGAAGAACCGGTCGCAGGCTTGCCGGAATGCTTCTGGCGTGTTCACTTTCCCGAACCCGTAAACCACTCGCCCCGATGCCCGGATACGCGAGGCCAGCGGCGTGAAATCGCTGTCGCTGGAGACCAGGCAGAACCCGTCGAAGTGGCCGCTGTAAAGCAAATCCATCGCATCGATGATCAGCCCCATATCGGTGGCGTCTTTGCCCTTCGTGTAGGCGAACTGCTGGATCGGCACCAGCGCGTGCTTGAGAAGTATGCTGCGCCAACCATGGAGCATGGGACTGCTCCAGTCGCCGTAGATCCGCTTGACACTGGCAATGCCGTACTTTGCGATTTCCTCCAGCAAGTTTTGCGCACACGCGGCCGTCGTGTTGTCTGCGTCTATGAGGACCGCCAGCTTTGCTGGTTTCAAGCTCTCGTTGGACATCTTCAGGTTTACCAATATGGGGCGGCGCCTCAGGCGTAATCCGACACCGGAATGCAGCTGCAGCTCAGGTTGCGGTCACCCCACACGTTGTCCACGCGGCCCACGGGCGACCAGTATTTGACCTGGCGCAGGGCGGCCACGGGGTAGGCGGCGGCTTCGCGGGTGTAGGGGCGGGTCCATTCGCCCGAGAGCAGGTTCTCGGCCGTGTGCGGGGCGTTCTTCAGCGGGTTGTTGTCCTGCGGCAGCTTGCCGGCTTCGATCTGGCGGATCTCCTCGCGGATGGCGATCATCGCGTCGATGAATCGGTCCAGCTCGAACAGCGTTTCGCTTTCGGTGGGCTCCACCATCAGCGTGTTGGGCACGGGGAAGCTCAGCGTGGGCGCGTGGAAGCCGTAGTCGATCAGGCGCTTGGCCACGTCTTCGGCCATCACGCCGCTGGTTTCCTTCAAGGCCCGCAGGTCCAGGATGCACTCGTGCGCGACATGGCCGTTGGCGCTGGCGTACAGCGTGGGGTAGTGGTCCTTCAGGCGCGCGCTGATGTAGTTGGCACTCAGGATGGCGGTTTCGGTGGCGGCTTGCAGGCCCACGGCGCCCATCATGCGGATGTACATCCAGCTGATGGGCAGCACGGCGGCGTTGCCCAGGGGCGCGGCGCTCACCGGGCCCACCTTGCCGGCGGCCGGTGTCAGCGGCTGGTCGCCCTGGCCGGGAAGGCCGGGCAGGAAGGGCACGAGGTCTTCCACCACGCACACGGGACCCACACCGGGGCCGCCGCCGCCGTGCGGGATGCAGAAGGTCTTGTGCAGGTTCAGGTGGCTCACATCGCCGCCGAACTCGCCGGGGGCGGCCACACCCACCAGGGCGTTCATGTTGGCGCCGTCCACGTACACGCGGCCGCCGTGGCTGTGCACCAGGGCGCAGAGTTCCTTCACCTGCGTCTCGAACACGCCATGGGTGCTGGGGTAGGTGATCATCACGCAGGCAATGTTGCCGCTGTGCTGCTCGCACTTCGCCTTCAGGTCGGCCAGGTCCACATTGCCATTGGCGTCGCAGGCCGTCACCACCACCTGCATGCCCACCATCTGCGCGCTGGCGGGGTTGGTGCCGTGCGCGCTGCTGGGGATGAGGCAGATGTTGCGGTGGCCTTCACCACGCGATTGGTGGTAGGCCTGGATGGCCAAGAGGCCCGCGTATTCGCCCTGGCTGCCGGCATTGGGCTGCAGGCTGATGCCGGCATAGCCGGTGGCCTCGCACAGCCAGGCGCGCAGCTGCTCGTCCAGCTCACGGTAGCCCTGCTGCTGGTCGGCGGGGGCAAACGGGTGCATGTGGGCAAACTCGGGCCAGGTGATGGGAATCATCTCGCTGGTGGCGTTGAGCTTCATGGTGCAGCTGCCCAGCGGGATCATGCTGCGGTCCAGCGCCAGGTCCTTGTCGGACAGCTGGCGGATGTAGCGCAGCATGCCGGTTTCGGAGTGGTGGGTGTTGAACACCGGGTGCGTGAGGAAACTGCTGGTGCGGCGCAGCGCGGCCGGGATCAGTGGCTCGATGCCGTTCTCGAAAGCGTCAAAGGTGGGCAAAGCCTGGCCGTCCTGGGCGAAGATCTTCCACAGCAGCTCGATGTCGGCACGCGTGGTGGTCTCGTCCAGGGCAATGCACAGGTAGTTTTCGAAGTAAATTCGCAGGTTTGCGCTTGCCTGTATTGCCTTTGCAGCTATTGATTTGGTAGCACCGTCGGTTTTCAGCACCAGGGTGTCGAAGGTGGCCTGCTCACGCACCGGGGCGCCCAGCTGCGTGAGGCCCCGGGCCAGGATGGCGGTGTAGCTGGCCACGCGCCGGGCGATGCGCGACAGGCCTTCAGGGCCGTGGTACACGGCATACATGCTGGCGATCACGGCGGGCAGCACCTGGGCCGTGCAGATGTTGGAGGTGGCCTTCTCACGGCGGATGTGCTGCTCGCGCGTCTGCAGCGCCAGGCGGTAGGCGGGCTTGCCGTGCGCATCCACGCTCACGCCCACCAGGCGGCCGGGCAGGCTGCGCTTGAATTCGTCGCGGCAGGCCATGAACGCGGCATGCGGGCCGCCCGCGCCCATGGGCATGCCAAAGCGTTGGGTGCTGCCCACCACGATGTCGGCACCCTGTTCGCCGGGCGGCGTGATCAGCGTCAGGGCCAGCAGGTCGGTGGCCACGATGAAGGCGGCCTGTTTGGCGTGGGCCTTTTCCACGTCGGCGCGCAGGTCGTCGATGCGGCCGCTGGTGGCGGGGTACTGGGCCAGCACGGCGAAGTAGTCGCCGGCCAGCAGGGTTTCCCATTCGTCGGCCGAGTTGGCCAGGCGCACCTCAATGCCCAGCGGTGCGGCGCGGGTCTGGATGACTTCAATGGTCTGGGGATGGGCGTCGCCGGCCACCACGAAGACGTTGCTCTTGGCCTTCACCGAGCGCTTGGCCAGCGTCATGGCCTCGGCCGCGGCGGTGGCTTCGTCCAGCATCGACGCGTTGGCAATCGGCATGCCCGTCAGGTCACAGACCATGGTCTGGAAGTTGATCAGCGCCTCCATGCGGCCCTGCGAGATCTCGGCCTGGTAGGGCGTGTAGGCCGTGTACCAGGCGGGGTTCTCCAGGATGTTGCGCAGGATGACGCCCGGGGTGAGCGTGCCGTAGTAGCCCTGACCGATGAAGCTCTTGAGCACCTTGTTCTTGCCCGCGATGGCCTTGAGCTCGGTCAGCGCCGCCGCCTCGGTGGTGGCCGGGGGCAGGGCCATGGCCTGGCTGCGGGCGATGGAGCGCGGCACGATGGAGTCGATCAGCGCGCGGCGCGAGGCCTCGCCGATCACGGACAGCATGTGGGCTTCATCTGCCGCGTCGATGCCGATGTGGCGGGGCAGGAACTCGGTGGCGTTCTCGAGTGTTGCGAGGGAGGGCAGGGGGGCTTGGGCGGTCATCGGCGGCGGCGGCATCAGGGCAGAAACAATGGCCCGGCAGGGGGAATGCCGGGCCGCGAAGGGACAAGGGGGCCGGTCAGGCGTTCTTGGCGAACTCGGCGTAGGCCGGCTCGTCCATCAGCGCGTCGAACTGCGCCATGTCGGTCACGTGGACCTTGAAGAACCAGCCGGTGCCCATCGGATCGCTGTTGGCGAGGGACGGGTCGGCACGCAGTGCCTCGTTCACCTCGACCACCTCGCCCGAAACGGGCATGTAGACGTCAGCGGCTGCCTTCACGGACTCGACCACGCCGGCCACTTCACCTTGCGTGAAGGTCTTGCCCACCTCGGGCAGGTCCACGAACACCACATCGCCCAGCGCATCCTGCGCGTGCAGCGTGATGCCCACGGTGGCGGCTTCGTGGTTGGAGATGTCGATCCACTCGTGATCCTTGGAATATTTGACGGTCATGGGGGCTCCAGAAATGAAATGAAAGGGAAAACAGTTGAATGTGCCGATGCCGACCGCGACTGTAGCCCGGCCGGCGCCGGCGGGGTGTCAGACAGTGTCAGCCGCGGTAGTAGCGCGCCGGGGTGAAGGGCATGGCCCGCACTTCCATGGGCACGGGCTTGCCGCGCACGATGGCGTGGACGCGCGTGCCGATGGCGGCATGGGCCGGGTCCACATAGCCCATGGCCACGGGCTCGTTGACCGTGGGGCCCAGCAGGCCGCTCGTGACTTCGCCGATCTTCTCGCCGCTTTCGCTCTGCAGTTCGGTGTGCTCGCGCACGGGCACGCGCTCCAGCGCCACCAGGCCCACGCGCTTGCGCGGCAGGCTGGCGGGGTTGTCGATCTGGGCCAGCACCTTGTCGGCGCCCGGAAAGCCGCCCGCCCGCGCGCCTCCGGTGCGGCGCACCTTCTGGATGGCCCAGTTCAGCGCGGCCTCGGGCGGGGTGGTGGTGGTGTCGATGTCGTTGCCATACAGGCACAGGCCGGCCTCCAGGCGCAGCGAGTTGCGCGCGCCCAGGCCGATGGGCTTGACTTCGGGCTGGGCCAGCAGTGCGCGAGCCAGGGTGTCTGCCTGCGCGGCGGGCACAGAAATTTCAAAACCGTCTTCGCCGGTGTAGCCGCTGCGGGTCACGAAGCAATCGCAGCCCGCAATGCTGAAAGCGCCGCCGGTCATGAACACCAGCTTTTCCACGCCGGGCGCGAGGCGGGCCAGGGCCGTGGCGGCCTGCGGGCCTTGCAGTGCCAGCAGGGCATGGTCGGGCATGGGCACCACTTGGCAACGCTGGCCGATGCGCGCCTGGATGTGCGCAATGTCGCCCACCTTGCAGGCGCCGTTGACGATGACGAACAGCGTGGGCTCGCCATCCACCACGCCCTGGTTGAAGAACATCAGGTCGTCGATGATGGTGCCCTCGTCGGTCAGCAGCAGGCCGTAGCGCTGCTTGCCCACGGGCAGGTCGATCACGTCGACGGGCATCAGCGTTTCAAACGCCGCAGCGGCATCCGCACCGACGAGCTTGAGCTGGCCCATGTGCGACACGTCGAACAGCCCGGCCGCCGTGCGGGTGTGCGCGTGCTCGGCCATCAGGCCCGCGGGGTACTGCACGGGCATCGAGTAGCCTGCAAACGGTACCATGCGGGCGCCCAGCTCGATGTGCAGGGCGTTCAGGGGCGTGGTGAGCAGGGGGGCAGCGGTGGCAGACATGGGCGGAACTCCGGGGCAAATGGGGGCCGTGGCCACACGGTGACCACGGGATTTGCCCTGCTGTCCGCTTTACCTGAGAGATTCACCGCAGCGCCCTGGCTGGCCGTGCGGCTTGCTCCTTCGGTGGGTGGCCTCGTCGCGCGTGGGGCGGGCCACCTCTCTCCAGCAAGGGAACGCCCGCATCACTGCGGGCGGTTGCCAGTCCTTTTGCCTGAGCGTTCGGCTGCTGCCTGCGCCTTCGGCGGTGCCACTGGGCCTTCGTGGCGAAGGCGGGGCACTCTCTCCTGACCCGGGGATTCTAGTGCAGCGTTTGACGCTTGATGGCACAAACAAGAAAAATGGATTTTTGGCACCGGCAAGGCGCAAACCGCAGGGATACCGGGCGGTATCGCGAGGATTTGCAACGCGGCCAGGGCCGAAAAGACGTTTTCTTGTGTGTCAGGAGCCTGCGCGGCAGAAAGAACATCGGCTGCAACGCGCGATAAACCGGTCTCGCGCGGTGCTACCGCCTGCGCCCAGGGGACTACCCTGGGCTCGTCGGTAGCACCACGCGATCCTCGGTTTTCGCGCGTTTCGCTTCGATGCCTTCTACCGCTCAGACTCCTGGGGCGCGAAGCGGTGTTGCAGCGGCCGGGGCTGGTGGACGTT
>NZ_JBMIRS010000039.1:0-1334 GCF_049198005.1 Paracidovorax sp. MALMAid1276
ATCGGCTGGTGGATCTGGTTTGGGTTGTACTCATCTTCAACCTCCCCCCAAGCTGTGTACCTGGCCGCCCAGGCCACTTGCCCTTGTTGCTCTCCGTTGGCATTGACCAACGCAATCGGCGTGCCCAGGTGGTCCGTGAGCACATGCCGGATCGTCAGCGGATGTTCTTTTCGCGTTTGCGCTTGTGCATTCTTGAGCACCTGGATCGACTCCCGCACCTGCGCCCGCATTTCCTGGGGCATCAGTTCTGAGAGCCGGTAGCCGGGCTGCAGTACCTCTCTCAGGGCTTCGTGCAGCATCTCTCGTTCGTGACGAGGCAGCTGTTGGTCCATGGTGTTGCTGGCGTCGTCGTTGCCCAGGTTGAGCAACGTTTTGACCGGATCAGTCCATCCCCCTTTGTCCTTGTTTCTCTGCACCTGCAGCAGTGGCACAAAGCTGCCTGGCTCATACACCGTGTGGTGAATGTGCTCAGCGGTTTCCGTGTGCACCAGCCGGTCGCCATCCCAGCCGTAGTGGGTGGTCTGGATTGGCTCTCCAGTCTTTTGGTGAGTCTTGCTTACCCGCCGTCCGAACGTGTCATAGCGGTAGGTGATGGTGCTGTGTGTTTTCCCTTGGGCGTCGATCTGCACGACTTGCCGCAGCTGGTGCAGGCTGTCGTAATGCAGCTGGGTGATGCTGCCGTCGCTGTGCAGGGTCTGCGTGCGGTCGCCCCAGCGGTCGTAGCGGTAGTGGGTCGTTCCTTGGTTGCCTTGGCTTCCGCTCTCGCCTTCGGCCTGGCTCCAACCGATGCGGTTGTCCCGCCATCGCTCCACGTTCTGGTCTGCGGGGCTGTCCGGGTTCTGCTCGGGCTGCAGCAGGTTGAAGCGCGGGTCGTGCAGGTTTTGCTGGACCTGCGTGCTCCAGTCGGCGCTGGCTGCGGTCTTTGCGCCCGGGTGCCGGGCCGCTGCCTTGGGCGGCAGGCGGTTGCCTGCCGGGTCCAGGCGCCATCGGTGCTGGTGTTCGCCCTGGGCGCTGGCCTGGGTCTGGCCAATCAGGCGCTGGCGGTTGTCGTATTGGTAGGCATTGGCCTCGGTGGGGGTCTGGATGCCGATGAGCTGGCCCAGGCTGTCGTAGGTGTAGCGGCGCTGCTGCAGGCCACCGATGAGGGGGGCGGCACTTTGGGGTGCGCTGGCTGGTCCTGGCAGTCCTTGCCAGCGTTGGTGCAGCAGGCGGCCCAGGGGGTCGAGCTGGCGGGTCTGGGTGATGGCGGCGGGCGCGTGTTCGTGCGCTGCGCCGCTTTGCAGCAGGTGCAGGCTGCGGCCCACTTCACGGTGCAGCTTGTCGCGCTCCAGCGC
>NZ_JBMIRS010000047.1:0-9934 GCF_049198005.1 Paracidovorax sp. MALMAid1276
GCCCAGGCTTCGACGGGCTCAGCCCGAACGGTTGGGGGGTGGTCGACATCCAGCACCGTGCCCTCGCCCTACCCCGTTCGCCCTGAGCTTGTCGAAGGGCTGCCTCCATGCGGCGCGATGGCCCAGGCTTCGACAGGCTCAGCCCGAACGGTTGGGGGGTGGCCGACATCCAGCACCGTGCGCTCGCCCTAGCCCGTTCGCCCTGAGCTTGTCGAAGGGCTGCCACTACAGGGCGGGAGTGCCCCGGCTTCGACAAGCTCAGCCCGAACGGTTGGGCGTTTGGCATGGGCCTGCGTGGTTAATGAAGAGGTTGAAGTTGCACCACAACCATCACCTCTTGCCGCGCTGCATGAAGGCCACGGCGATGATCACGAAGCCCTGCACCGCCGCATTCAGGTACACGCTGATGATGCTGGTCAGGTTGAGAATGTTGCTGATGACCGAGAGCAGAATCGCGCCCACCACCGTGCCGGTGATGCTGCCCGCCCCGCCCTTCAATACCGTGCCGCCCACGATGACGGCGGCAATCGCCTCCAGCTCCCACAGCAGGCCCGTGGTGGGCGATGCGGAACCGAGGCGCGGCACGTACAGCAGCGTGGCAATGCCCACGCACACGCCGAGCAGCATGTACGTCAGGATCTTGATCTTGTGCACATCCACCGCCGCGTACTGCGCCACCTGCTCGTTGGAGCCGATGGCCTGCACATAGCGGCCATAGGCCGTGCGGTTCAGGATGACGCCGCCCACAATCGCCACCAGCAGAAACACCCACACCGGGATCGGCACGCCCAGCAGGTTGGCGTAATACACGGGGCTGTACAGGTCCGACAGATCGTTGTCCAGCGTGATGGCGCCGCCGTTGGAGAAGTACGTGAGGTACGCACGGAAGATGCCCAGCGTGCCCAGCGTGACGATGAAGGGCTCGATGCGCCCCTTGGTGATGAGCAGACCATGCACCAGCCCAAACACCGCGCCCAGCACCACCGCCAGCAACATGCCCACCACCACGGCCGCCATGGGCGAGCCCAGCACGGGCGCCATCGCGTTCATGAACAGGATGACCGATCCCGCAATCAGCGCTGCCATCGACCCCACCGACAGGTCGATGCCGCCCGAGATGATCACAAAGCACATGCCCACCGCGATGATGCCGATGAAGGCCGTGCGCGTGAGCACGTTCATCACGTTGTCGTAGGTGGCAAAGTTGCTGTTGAGCAGCGTGCCTGCAATGCACAACAGCACCAGGCCAATGATGGGGCCTAGCCCATGCAGCTTGCCCCACCAGGCCGTGGCGCCGCCGTGGCGGCCTTCGCTGAGTGCCGCGGGTACAGCGGGTGCTGCGGCAGCCGCTGCGGTGGGTGCGTTTTCAGCGGGTACCTGTGGCATGTGCGATCAACTCCTCTTCGGTCAAATGCGACTCTTGCAGCGTGGTCTGCAGCCGCCCGGCGCGCATCACCGCCACGCGGTGGCACAGGCCGATCAGCTCCATCAGTTCAGACGAAATCACCACCACCGCAAGCCCCTGCTCTGCCAGGCGCTGCACCAGGTGATAGATCTCGCGCTTGGCGCCCACGTCCACGCCGCGCGTGGGCTCGTCCAGCACCACCACGCTGGGGCCGGGGTGCAGCACCTTGGCCAGCGCCAGCTTTTGCTGGTTGCCGCCCGACAGCGATAACGCGCGCACATCGAGCGACCCAGTGCGGATGCCGAATTCCTGCACCGCATCGCGCAGCGCAGCCTGCTCGGCCGCCGGGTCGAGCCAGGGCTTGGCATAACGCTCCAGCGCCATCAGCGTCAGGTTGGGCCGCAGGCCAAAGTGCACATACAGGCCCTTGCCCTTGCGGTCTTCGCTCAGATACGTCAGGCCGTGGCGCGCCGCATCGCGCGGACTTTTCAAATTCACGGGCTTACCCGCCAGCTCCACCGTGCCGGCCGAGCGCGGGCGCAGGCCCAGCAGGCCTTCAAACAGCTCGGTGCGGCCCGCGCCCACCAGCCCGGCAAAGCCCAGAATCTCGCCGCGCCGCACTTTAAAGCTCACATCCTCGGCCCACCCCGGCACCGATAGGCCACGCACCTGGATGGCCGGTGCGCCATCCTGCGGTGCGGGCAGCTTGGGCGGGAACAAATCGGCCAGCTCGCGGCCCACCATCAGGTTGGCCATTTCTCGCCGTGTCACGCTGGCCGTGGCCTCGCGCGCCACCAGCAGGCCGTCGCGCATCACCACCACCTCGTCGGTGGTGCGCTCCACCTCGTCCAGCTTGTGCGATATGTAGATGATGGTTACGCCCGCCGCCTTCAGCCCGGCCATCAGCGCAAACAGGCGCTCCGTCTCGCCCGGGGTCAGCGTGGCAGTGGGCTCGTCCATGATGAGCAGGCGCGCATTGCGGGCCAGCGCGCGGGCAATCTCTACCAGCTGCTTCTCGGCCACGATGAGCTTCTTCACGCGCGTATCGGGGTCCAGCGGCAGGCCGACCTGGGCCAGCGCCGCGCGCGTCTTCTCGCGCATTGCCTTGTCGTCGAGGAAGGGGCCCTTCTTGATCTCATGGCCCAAGAAGATGTTCTGCGCAATCGTCAGGTCGTCCGCCAGATTGAACTCCTGGTGGATCAGCACAATGCCCTGCGCCTCGGCCGCGCGCGATCCGCCGCCGGGTGCGCGCACCGCGCCATCCACCACCACCTCGCCGGTGGTCGGGCTCTCGTACCCCGCCAGAATTTTCATCAGCGTGGACTTGCCCGCGCCGTTCTCGCCCAGCAGGCCGTACACGCGGCCCGGCTGCAGCGCAAAGCCCACGCCGTGCAGCACGCGCACGGGGCCAAACTCCTTGGTGACGTTGCGGAACTCGACGGCTACGCTCATCGCGCTGCCCCTGTTCCTACAACTGCTCCAACGCCCAAACCCGTCACCGAGCCCGCGCGCGACAGACTCTCCTGCATCGCCAGCACACCAGCACCCACCACACCGGCATCGTCGGCCAGCGGCGCGTATTGAATCTCCAGGTGCCGCGTAGAAAGCGCCAGCGACCGGTGGTACACGCTCTGCCGCACCGACGCGAGGAACAGCGGCCCCATGTCCGTCACCCGCCCGGCAATGAACACATGCGACGGGTTGAAGAAGTTAACGATGGACGCCAGCATCTGCCCCACCAGGCTGCCCGCGCGCTGGATGATGGCGTTGGCCGCCACATCGCCCGTGCGGCTGGCCTGGGCCACGTCTTCAATCGTCAGCGTGCCCGTGCTTTGCAGCCGCTCGGCCAGCAGCGCACTCTCGCCGCGCTGCGCGGCCTCCATGGCCATGCGCGCCATGGCGGGCGCTGCGGCCATCGCCTCCACACAGCCCTGGTTGCCGCAGTGGCAGCGCGGGCCGTGCTGGTCCACACAGATGTGGCCCACATCGCCCGCCGACCCATTGGCGCCCCGGTACACCTGCCCGTGGCACACGATGCCGCAGCCAATGCCCGTGCCCACCTTGATGACCAGGAAGTTGGGCAGATTGCGCTGCAGCCGATACATCTCGCCCAGCGCCATCAGGTTCACGTCGTTGTCCACAAACACCGGCGCGGCAAACGCCTCGCGCAGGTAGTCGCGGATGGAAAAGCCGTCCCAGTCGGGCATCAGCGGCGGGTTGACGAGCTGCCCGCTTTCAAAATCCACCGGCCCCGGCACGCCCATGCCAATGGCAATCACCTGGTGGGCCGCCAGCCCGCAGCGCGCCAGCAGCTCGCGCATCAGCCCCCGCACCCGCGCCAGGATCACGCCCGGCCCCTGGCGCACATCAATGGGCTCGCGGTGCCGCACCAGCACCGTCATGTCGGGCCGCATCACCGCTATCTGCATGCTGGTGGCGCCCAGGTCGGCGCCAATCACCACGCCCAAGGTTTCGCTTAAACGCAGGGTTTCGGCACGCCGGCCGCCAGAGGATTCCTGCAGGCCCACCTCGTCGAGCAAGCCCACATCGAGCAACGCCGCCACCATGGCGTTGGCCTTGCTCTTGGAATAGGCCAGGCGCTGCGCCAGCGCATTGCGCGACGCGCCGGCAGACCAGAAGATGGTCTGCAAAACGCCCAGGTCTTCGGCGCCGCAGTGACTCCAGCGGGTGGATGGCAAGGCTTGTCTCCTGTCATGTTTTTGTGCAGCACCTCATGGCGGTGGGTGCTTGACAGGGATGCTATGCGGTCTACTTTGGCCGGGCAAGACTGAACTTTGACCTAAAAATGCTCAAAGAATCAATCAATGCAGAGTGACTCAAGCTGCGGGGAGGGGTCGCACTACGACTCAGTGCAGATCGGAGGGACCAGTTGGGCCCAAAGCAGCCCTTCAGATGAACGCCCAAAAGCCGTCATTCAGCCGGCTGCAAGTTCCAGGGCAACATGCCCAGAAAACGCTCGATTTCCACTTGCACTCTGTCTCGCAGATGCCGCACACCATGCCATTTCACGAACATGCGCACCCATTTCACATAGGCCCACTCGGTGCGTGGGCTATAGTGTTTGTAACAAATTTGCTCGCGGCTTGATCCAGCAACCGTGTGGCGCGCAAACGTAGGAGAGGCGGCGGGTTTCATGGCTGAATTTAGTACTGCATATTTGTACAGAATGCATACCCGAAAGCTAGGCTGCAAGCCTTTTCCCGCGTTTTTTCTATACCAATTTAGACCGCAAGCGCCAGATATGGCCTGTGGCTTGGTGCGGTCTACATTACGTTATGCGATCAAACTAGGATTCTAAATGGTGCAATATTTAAAGAAAAAATGGGACGAAACCGCACCTCATATATGGTCAATGCTAAAGCAACTCTTAGTACCAGCTATTTTGGCCGCGTGTTACGGCGTCTGGGATTGGAGTTCATCAGGAGGCAATTTCGAGCTATCCAAGTATCTAAAAATAGTAATGCCTGCATTGTTTTTCCTTATGTGGTTTGTAGGGTTATATGAACGCCAAAAGAAAAGGAGTTCTGATTCTCAGTCATTTAATACCCTTGATCAGAAACTAGAGTCACTTTCAGAGGCTGTAAATAAGCTAAGCCCGAAACATTCCCAACCAACCTCAACACCATCAGTTACGTCTGGCCTTACGTTTAGTCAAGAAATGATGACGGAAGCTGAAACTGTATTTAAATCAGGGCATCACTTGGCAGCGCTCTTACAGGCAGGTGTTGCATTTGAGCAGTCTGTTCGCTCTTTTGCCAAGGCTAGCAGTCTGGAAGAGGCTGATAGAATGCCCTTGTTGCATATTCTAAAGAAAGTTGATTTCCTGCTACCCAAAGGTGTTGAGGGTGAGTTACATGCTTTGCGTCAAGTCCGAAATCAATTGGCGCACGCATCGGAAAAAGAATTAAGGCAAGTAGATCAAGCAGAAAGAATACTATCTTCGTATCGATGGGCAATTGACACATTAGAAGACGAAGCACATAACAAAGCATTGCAGCGGACAAGCCGCTGAATGCGGCGTTAGGTATCAGAATCACGCTCCATGACGTTCCCTAGTGACATCAAGTTGTGCATGCGCGAATGCATCCTGAAACTGCTATGGCCAAAGGACGATATCGTCTCGTTCTTCGAGAACAACAGCAGCACAAAGTCGGACATTCGAGCGATTGGTGACTATAAGACAATGCATCGCTACGCAATCGTGGATGCGATGTTCGCGCATTTGTCGGCAAAGCCAGACGAAGGTCTCGGCCAGTTCCGATCAATGCTTCAGTCGCTTCTCAACTGGAAGCAGTTCGATTCTTACTACTTCGACAAATTAAAGAAGTTGGACAAATCGGAAGCAGAACGCTCAATCGCGCAACTAAGGATCCTGCAAGAGATTCGCGATCACAAGATCCAGATGCAGCGCAGGGAGCGTGAGCGGAAAGAAGCAGCAGCAAAATCTTCGGTAGTCACTCTCCCTGATTTGAAAGCCCGCTTTATCTCGTTACTCCAAGGAGAGACTGCCGGCGCTAAACGCGGCTATGCATTGGAAGAGATCCTTCAAGAGCTAGCCAAACTCAATTCGTTAGAGGTCACCGAACCGTTCCGTGTAAATGGCGAACAGATTGACGGGTCGGTTAAGTACGACGGCGAGCACTACATCATCGAGGCGAAGTGGCAGGACAAGAGTGCGGCGAACGAGGCCGTCTATCAGTTCGCAGGAAAAATCGAGGGGAAAATGTATGGGCGTGGGCTCTTCTTCTCGATTCACGGCTATAGCGAGTATGTTGTTGGGTCGCTGGTCGCCGGAAAAGCAATCAAGACTGTGTTCATAGATGGGGCAGACTTGATCGTGGTTCTGGAAGGACTACTGACCTTCTCTCAAATGCTGGATCGCAAGATCAAAGCGGCCCAAACAAAGGGCTTGATTTACATCGATGCCATCACGTCTAAGCCCAAGCTATGACGCCAACCCCTTCCATCGAGAGACCGGTCCCGGCAATCCGGGCCTGGCCTCTCATGTCAAACGTTGAATGTCTGCTTCTTGATTCGATCAGCGACGGCTCATAGCCGAGTACGGCCTTTCGTCCCGATCACGCCCGCGCCAGCCATCCTCTGAACGCAAAGCCCACGTAAAACATCTGCACATCGCTGAACCCGGCCTCGCGCAGAATCGCCACGTCTTCCTGCGGCGTCAGCACAGCCAGCTCTGCAGCCACTTTGTCCCGTGCCCTGGCCGCGTGCTCCGGCGGCACGCCGGACGCCACCTGAAACGCCGCATAGCGCGACAGCCACAGATCGCGCTCCCCTGCCCCGCCCTCACTACCAGGGTCTGAACCATCCGCTACGCTCAGATGCGCCACCACCAGCGGCGCACCGGGCTTGAGCCGCCGCCGGATCTCGGCCGCCATGGGCACGCGCTCCTCGCGCGGCACAAAGTGAAAAGTCAGCAGGCACGTCGCGCCATCAAACGGCCCGGCCGGTGCGCTTTGCACGTAGCCGTGGTGCAGCGCCACGCGGTCGCCGGGCACGCCCGCGCTCTGCAGCCGCTGCGCCGCAAGGTCCAGCATGGGCTGGCTCGGGTCCACGCCGTCGAACCGCCACCTGGGGTGCGCCAGCGCCATGTCTTCCAGCTTGAGGAGCCTGTCGGGCTTGGAACGTCGGCTGCAAGCCGGCCGCAGCGGTCCATTTTTCACCGACTTCTTGCCCCATAGCCGGGCTATGGGGCTGCAAATTCGGCAAAAACTGTCCTCGCTGGGGCCGACTTTCGCTATTCGACGTTCCAAGCCCGACAGGCTCCCACCCGCCGCCTGCGCCCACCACCAGCACGCGGCCGTCGGGGGGCACTGCTCGGCCAAGAGGATGCGGGACATGCGGAGCAGGCTGTCGTAGCCGGGCACGTTGCGCCGGGGGCCTTCGGCGTAGCGGGCGACGGCGGTGGGGTCGGAGAAGGGGGATGCGGTGGGGAGGGTCATGGGGTGGACGGGTGTGCGGTGGGTGCAACGGTTGACGAGGGGTTGTCCGTCCGTCAGGGCGCGTAGGTCTGCGCAGGGTTTCGACAGGCTCAACCGGAACGGTTTGGGGGGTGGGCTGGAAGTGGCGGTCAGGGCATGGTCGATGCTGAAAAATCAAGCCAAATTGGGCTTTACCGCTTATCCACAAAGCGCAGACAGCTATCAATTCAGTAGTGAACCACTCTTCGCTGAGTTTTGTTCGCCGCTCTAACTAGCGGCGGCGGCTGCCGCCTTGCCCGGCCGCCGCAGCGTCCACAGCGCTGCCGCCATCAGCCCCACGCCCGCCAGCTGCACGGGGCTGAGCGTGCGGCCATACACGGCCCAGTCCACCAGCACGGCGGTGAGCGGGTACACAAACTGCAGCACCGCAATGCGCCCCAGCCCCAGGCGCGCCATGCCTGCAAACAGCACCACATAGGCCAGCCCCGTGTGCAGCACGCCCAGGCCCAGCAGCCAGCCCCAGGCGGCGCCCAGCGGTGGCCAGCCCAGCACCCAGGGTGCCCACGCCAGCGCCACCGCGCCCACCAGGCATTGCCACAGCGCCATGGCATAGGGGCTGATGGCCTTTTGCGTGTTGGCCAGCAGCGTGACGCCCGCATAGCACAGCGAGCCGCCCAGGCACATCAGCACACCAGCCAGATAGCCCGGGCTGCTGGTCGCTGCTGCGGCAGCGGCTGTGCCGTCAAGCAGTCCGGTGGTCAGCACCAGGCCCGCCAGCGCGGCCACCGTGGTCATCCACTGCAATGGCGAGATCGACTCGCGCAAGAACAGCGCGCCAAACACGATGACCCAGATGGGCTGGATGTGAAAGATGACCGTGGCCACGGCGATGGAAGTGCGCGGGATGGCCGCAAAGAACAGCGCCCAGTTCAGCACCATGAGCACGCCCGTGGCGCAGGCCACCCAGCGCGCTTTGCCGCCGAGCACAAGCTCGCGCCCCCGGCCCGTGGCCAGGCACCATGCCAGCAGCGCCATGGCGCCAAACGCGCAGCGAAACCACACGGTGACCAGCGGGTGCTGGCCCGCCTCTTCCACAAACACGCCGATGGTGCCCAGCAGCACGCCACCGGCAATGAGCAGCCACTGGCCGTCGCGCTCGCGGGTGTTTGCGCTGGCGGGCTGTGCTGTGCTGGCAAGGGATGGCGACGCAGCGGTGTGGTACGGGGAGTGGTTCATGCCGCCGATGGTCCGGGTTTCGGGCCGCGCTGTAAAACGGATAAATCGAACGGATACCATTCGATAAACGAATTCACACCAAGGCGCCCATGAACCACCCGGACTTTCAGATCGACTGGCTGCGCGCCTTTGTGGCGGTGGTGGATGCGGGCTCGCTGTCGGGCGCGGCGCCGCTGGTGCACCGCTCGCAGTCGGCCGTGAGCATGCAGATCAAGAAGCTGGAGACCGCGCTGGGCCGCCCGGTGCTGCTGCGCGGGCCGCGCCACCTGGAGGTGACGCCAGCCGGGGCCGAGCTGCTGTCGTATGCGCGCCGGGTGCTGGACTTGCAGGCCGAGGCGCATGCGGCGCTGTTTGGCCCGCAACTGGCGGGCCGGGTGCGGCTGGGTGTGCCAGACGACTACGCCAGCGCCTACCTCACGCCCGTGCTGCGCAGCTTTGCGCACCGCTACCAGGGGGTGGAGATTGAGCTGACCTGTGAGCAGTCCACCGCGCTGATCCCGCGCGTGGTGAAGGGTGAGCTGGACCTGGCGCTGGTGTCGCAAGACAAGGTGCAGCGCGGGCGCTTCTTGTTCGACGAACCGCTGGTGTGGGTGGGCGCGGCGCAGTACGAGGTGTGGCGGCGCGATCCGCTGCCCATTGCGGTGTATGAGTCGGCCAGCATGGCGCGGCAGGCCACCTTGTCGGCACTGGCAGCGCGGCGCCGGGCCTACCGCATCGTGTACCACAGCTCCAGCCTGGCAGGCCAGCTGGCCGCCGTGGAAAGCGGCCTGGCCGTGGCCGTGCTCACGCGCTGCAGCGTGCCACCCCACCTGCAGATCTTGCAGAACCTGCCTGCAGAGTTTGACCTGCCGCCGCTGGATGCCATGCATGTGGCGGTGCTGCGCAGCAAGGTGTCGCAGCGGCAACCGGCGGTGGATGCGATGTATGAGCAGATGGTGCGGACGCTGGGCAGCCTGGGTGTGCGCGGCGCTTCGACAGGCTCAGCGTGAACGGGTGTGGGGTTTTCAACGTTGGGGCACGCCACCCGTTCTGCGGCCACGGGTTCTTCTTCCGATCACCCCATCCGATCACCCCATCCGATTACCCCATCCCGACTACCCCCAACCGTTCGGGCTGAGCCTGTCGAAGCCTTGCGCCGCGCTTCGACAGGCTCAGCGTGAACGGGTGTTGGGCTTTCAACGCCGGGTCACGTCGTACGCACGAGTCGCCACGGTTTGACCGCTCGACCACTCCCCTCTCGATCACCCCCTCTCGATCACCCTTTCCCGATCACCCCCGCCCGTTCGGGCTGAGCCTGTCGAAGCCTCGCGCAGCGGCTCAACGCGCTCCCAAG
>NZ_JBMIRS010000048.1:0-486 GCF_049198005.1 Paracidovorax sp. MALMAid1276
CTTGGCGATGCGCCTGCCCAAGGCGTCGTACTGGTAGCTGAAGACCTGGCTTTGGGGCTGGCCGTCTTTGCCTGCGCGCACCACCGCCACCTGGGTCAGTTGGTGCTGGTGGTTGTAGCGGTAGTGCTGCTCTGTGTGACCCTGTACAACTACTAGTTGCCGCAGTCAGCGCTGAGCAGCAAGACGCCTATGCAGGCCATGAAACAGTGGTACCTGGAGCGCACGGGTCTGTTTTACAAGCGGCCATATGATCATCCGAAATGCGACATTTAACTGCTACTGCAGTGACAGCAAAATATGCTCACAGGTCAAGAACTGGATTTTAAATCTTTTAGCAGATTTCTAAGAATATTTAGCCGCACAACGAGAGGGCTAGAAATATCCCTATCTTCAGATATTTCCTGCATTCTTCGAACAAGCAAATTGCCGGCAGATATTAAAGGAAATCCTGCAAAACCCCGCGAGCAGCCTGATAGATGCAGCTCA
>NZ_JBMIRS010000068.1:0-33296 GCF_049198005.1 Paracidovorax sp. MALMAid1276
CGAAGCCTTGCGCAGCGCTTCGACAAGCTCAGCGTGAACGGTTCAAGTTGGCTCATGCTGAATCCACAGATAGCCCCCGCCATGTTTTTACTGCAAGCCCCTGAGGTCCGCGACCTCGACGTCTTCACCACCATGCCCGAACACTTTCGCCGCCGCGAGCGCAGCGCCTGGGCCGATGCCAACCGGGGCGGCACCGTCACCGATTCGTTCCTCGAAGGCCCGGTGTTCGACGGTGCGGGCCACCTGTACGTGACCGACATCCCCTGGGGCCGCATCTTCCGCATCAGCTCCGAGGGCGAATGGACCCTGGTGGCAGAGTACGACGGCGAGCCCAACGGCATGAAGTTCCTGGATGCCGGGACGCTGCTCATCACCGACTACAAGAACGGCCTGATGCGCCTGGATGTGGCCTCGGGCAAGGTCACGCCGTACCTGCAGCGCCGCAACAGCGAGCGCTTCAAGGGCGTGAACGACCTCATCTTTGACGCCGAAGGCAACCTGTACTTCACCGACCAGGGCCAAAGCGGCCTGCACGATCCGAGCGGCCGCCTGTACCGCCTGCGCCCGAACGGTCAGCTCGACCAGTTGCTCAACAACGTGCCCAGCCCCAATGGCGTGGTGCTCTCGCCCGACGGCCGCGTGCTGTACCTGGCCGCCACGCGCGGCAACTGCGTCTGGCGCGTGCCGCTGCTGCCCGATGGCAGCGTGGCCAAGGTGGGGCAGTTCTTCACGTCGTACGGCCCGAGCGGCCCGGACGGGCTGGCCGTGGACGCGCAGGGCCGCCTGCTGGTGGCCAACCCTGGCCTGGGCTATGTCTGGGTGCTCAACCACCGCGCCGAGCCCGAGCTGGTGCTGCGCGGTCCGGCCGGCGCATCCACCACGAACCTGGCGTTCGGCGGGGACGATGGCAAAACGGTGTTCGTGACCGATTCGACCCACGGCCGCATCCTGCGCGCGCGGCTGGATGCGCCGGGGCTGCCGCTGCACCGCCGGGTCTGCGGCTGAGCGGCGGCAGCGCGCCGCCTACTGCGCGGCAGCAGCCACCTTGGCCGCGCCGCGGTAGCGCGACAGCCAGTGCGCATACGGCGCGGGCAACGTGGTCCATTCGGGCTTTTGCGCGCCCAGCACCTGCGCCAGGTGGTAGGTGTAGTGCGGGTTGGACAGGTGGGCGCGGCCGATCATCACCAGGTCCATCTGGCCGTCGGCCACGGCGCGTTCCGCGATATTTGGGTCGTCAATGCCCCATGACGAGGCCACGGGCAGGTCGGCTTCGCTGCGCACGCGCTGGGCCACCGGGGCCAGGAAGGCGGGCGTGGCCCAGGGGATCTGCGTCTCTGCGATCACGAAATTGGCGCTGACGTTGACCATGTCCAGGCCGCGCTCGCGCATCTGGCGCACCAGCTCGATGGACTCGGCCACGGTTTCCTCGTCGCGGCCGTCGTATTCGATGACGCCGAAGCGGGCCGTGAGCGGCAGGTGCGCGGGCCACACCTTGCGCACGGCCTCCACGGTTTCGAGCAGAAAGCGTGCGCGGTTGTCAAAGCTGCCGCCGTACTGGTCGGTGCGCTGGTTGCTGTGGGGCGAGAAGAAGCTCTGCGCCAGATAGCCGTGCGCAAAGTGCAGCTCCAGCCATTCAAAGCCTGCGGCCAGCGCGCGGCGGGCGGCAGCCACAAAGTCGGCCTGCACGCGGGCAATGTCTTCCAGCGTCATGACCTTGGGCACGCGGGGCAGGCCGCTGCCGTAGGCAATGGCCGACGGGGCGATGGGCTGCCAGGCGCGCGGGTCGTCCTCGGGGATGTGGTCGTCGCCTTCCCAAGGGCGCTGGGCGCTGGCCTTGCGGCCAGCATGGGCGATCTGGATGCCGGGCACGGCGCCAGCGGCCTTGATGCTGGCGGCAATCTGAGCCATGCCTTCAACTTGCTGGTCATTCCACAGACCGGTGCAGGCGGGGGTGATGCGGCCTTCGGGCGACACGCCCGTGGCCTCGACGATCACCAGACCCGCACCGCCACGGGCCAGGCCGGCGTAGTGCGCCTGGTGCCATGCGTTGGTAAGGCCGTCCACGGCGCTGTACTGGCACATCGGCGGGATGGCGATGCGGTTGCGCAAGGTGACGCTTTGGAGCTGGAACGGGGTGAACAGGGCAGACATGCAACGGACTTTCGGATTGGCAAAGGGATAGGTGGGTTCTCGGTATGGGGGAGGGTGCAAAGACACCACGACCACGCATGGTCAGGAGGGTGGGTACGATGCAGCCATAAATCAAATCGATATTTCTTATTCCTGAAATCATGGCAATCGATATCAGGGCGATGGACCTGAACCTGCTCAAGGCGCTGGACGCCTTGCTGGACGAGCGCAGCGTGACCCGTGCTGCCCAGCGCCTGTCGCTCACGCAGCCTGCGGTCAGCGGCATGCTGACCCGGCTGCGCGAGAGTTTTGACGACCCGCTGTTCGTGCGCACTCAGCGCGGCATCACGCCCACGCTGCGCGCGCAGGAGCTGGCCGCGCCGGTCAAGGAACTGCTGGGCGGCATCGAGTCGCTGCTGCAGCCCCAGGCTTTTGACCCTGCCACGGCGCAGATGACCGTGCAGCTGGCGTCCACCGACTATGCGCTGCAGGCGGTGGTGGTGCCGTTCTTGGCCAAGCTGCGGCGCCGCGCGCCCGGCGTGCGCGTGGCCGTGGTGCCTGCCCAGCACCTGCCGGTGTACGAGCGGCTGGAGCGCGGCGACATCGACCTGGCCTTGATCAGCCCCGAGAACACCGCGCCCGACCTGTATGCCCGCCACCTGTTCGACGAGCGCTATGTGTGCGTGATGCGCGCCGGGCACCCGGACGCCCAGGGCGGCGCGCTGTCGCTGGACCGGTTCTGCGCGCTGGACCATGCGCTCATCTCGTACACCGGCGGCAGCTTTTGCGGCGTGACGGACGAGGCGCTGGCGCGCCTGGGCCGGTCGCGGCGGGTGGTGCTGTCGATCACCAGCTTTCTGGTGCTGCCTGAGATCCTGCGCAAGAGCGATTTGATCGCCGTGGTGCCGCAGCGGGTGGTGGCCGATGCCCGTGGGCTGGCGGTGCTGGAGCCGCCATTGCCCATTCCCGGCTTTGTGAAAACGGCCGCCTGGCACGAGCGCACCCACAGATCACCCGGACATCGCTGGGTGCGCTCGGTCATGTTCGATACCTTCGGCTGCGACAAGGGTGGGAGTCTGCCGACCCCTTCGTGATTGGATAAAACTATTAAATCAATCTATATGATTGTCTTTTAATCGAGGGCTGCTTTCCTTAGCATCGGTCGTTCATCAGCCACACGAGGAGCGCCCCATGACTCAAGAAAGCAAATGCCCGTTCGACCACACCAAGGCCGTTCCTACCGGTCCCCGGAATGCCGACTGGTGGCCCAACCAGCTCAACCTGCGTCCGCTGCAGCAGAACTCTCCGCTGGTCGACCCGATGGGCGACGGCTTCAACTACACCGAGGAATTCAACAAGCTGGACCTCGCGGCCCTGAAGGCTGACCTGCATGCACTGATGACCGATTCGCAGGACTGGTGGCCGGCCGACTTCGGCCACTATGGCCCGCTGTTCATCCGCATGGCCTGGCACAGCGCAGGCACCTACCGCCTGGCCGATGGGCGGGGCGGCGCGGGGGGCGGTCAGCAGCGTTTTGCGCCGCTCAACAGCTGGCCCGACAACGCCAACCTGGACAAGGCGCGTCGCCTGCTCTGGCCCATCAAGCAGAAGTACGGCCGCAAGATCTCCTGGGCCGACCTCATGATCCTGACGGGCAACGTCGCGCTCGAATCCATGGGTTTCAAGACCTTTGGCTTTGCCGGTGGCCGCCCCGATGTGTGGGAGCCCGATGAGAACGTGTACTGGGGCGCCGAAAGCACCTGGCTGGGTGGCGACAAGCGCTACAGCGGCGAGCGCGACCTGGCCAACCCGCTGGCCGCCGTGCAGATGGGGCTGATCTATGTGAACCCCGAGGGTCCCAACGGCAACCCGGACCCCCTCGCCGCGGCGCGCGACATCCGCGACACCTTTGCCCGCATGGCCATGGACGATGAAGAGACCGTGGCCCTGATCGCGGGCGGCCACACCTTCGGCAAGACCCACGGCGCAGGTGACGCTGGTCTGGTGGGCAAGGAGCCCGAAGGCGGCAGCATCGAGGACCAGGGCTTTGGCTGGATCAGTACACACGGCAGCGGCTTTGGCGGCGACGCCATCACCAGCGGCCTGGAAGTGACCTGGACCACAACGCCCACGAAGTGGAGCAACAACTTCTTCGAGAACCTGTTCGGCTACGAGTGGGAGCTGACCAAGAGCCCTGCGGGTGCCCACCAGTGGACCGCCAAGGGTGCGGACGCGACGATTCCGCACGCGCACGATCCTTCGAAGAAGCTGGTGCCCACCATGCTGACCACCGACCTGTCGCTGCGGTTTGACCCGGCCTACGAGAAGATTTCGCGACGCTTTCTGGCGCACCCCGAGCAGTTTGCCGACGCCTTTGCACGCGCATGGTTCAAGCTCACGCACCGCGACATGGGGCCGCGTGCCCGCTACCTTGGCCCCGAGGTGCCTGCCGAAGAGCTGATCTGGCAAGACCCGGTGCCTGCGGTGGACCATGCGCTGGTCGACGCGCAGGATGTGGCCGCGCTCAAGGCCAAGGTGCTGGCTTCGGGCCTGTCGGTGGCCGAGCTGGTCTCCACGGCCTGGGCATCGGCTTCCACCTTCCGCGGCGGTGACAAGCGCGGCGGCGCCAACGGGGCCCGCGTGCGCCTTGCGCCCCAGAAGGACTGGGAGGTGAACCAGCCGACGCAACTGGCCAAGGTGCTGGGCCAGCTCGAAACCATCCAGCGTGAATTCAATGCGGCACAGTCGGGCGGCAAGAAGATCTCTCTGGCCGACCTGATCGTGCTGGCCGGTGGCGCCGCCGTGGAAGCCGCTGCGAAGCAGGCCGGGCAGGATGTGACGGTGCCTTTTGCGCCCGGCCGCACGGATGCCTCGCAAGAGCAGACCGATGTCGCTTCGTTCGAGGTGATGGAGCCCGTGGCCGACGGTTTTCGCAACTACCTGCGCCCCGGTCTGGAGGGCTCGGCGGCCGAACTGCTGGTGGATCGCGCCAACCAGCTGACCCTGACCGCACCGGAGATGACCGTGCTGGTGGGGGGCCTTCGTTTGCTGGGTGCCAACGTGGGCGGCGCAGCCCACGGCGTCTTCACGCAGCGCCCGGGCGTGCTGAGCAATGACTTCTTTGTGAACCTGCTCGACATGCGCACGAAGTGGCAGAAATCTGAAGGCGCAGCCGGTGTGCTGGAAGGCGTGGACCGCAGCACTGGCGCCAAAAAATGGACGGGCACGGTGGCGGACCTGGTGTTCGGCTCCAACTCAGTGCTGCGCGCGCTGGCCGAGGTGTATGGCAGCAGCGATGCGCAGGCCGTGTTCGTGCAGGACTTCGTGAAAGCCTGGACCAAGGTGATGAACCTCGACCGGTTTGACTTGTGAGCACCACAAGCCTCTGAGTCGCTTTGAGCAACGGTGCCGCCGCCAGCACGGCGGCACCGTTGCGCTGCGGCTACCATCGCGGCCTCACACCAACCGGAGAGCCTGCGTGACCCAACCCACACCATCCAAAGACTATGAGCAAGGCCTGGCCACCCGCCGCGAGGTCATGGGCGACGACTTCGTGGACCGGGCGCTCGGCAATGCCACGGCCTTCACGCAGCCCATTCAGGAATACATCACGCGCAACGCCTGGGGCGACGTGTGGCAGCGCCCCGGGCTGGACCGCAAGACCCGCAGCCTGATCACCGTCTCGATGCTGATCGCACTGGGCAAGCAGCATGAACTCAGAGGCCATGTGCGCGGCGCGCTGAACAATGGCGCCACGGCCGAGGAGATTCAGGAGGTGCTGCTGCACGCCAGCATCTACTGCGGCCTGCCCACGGCGGTGGAGGCCTTCCGCACGGCGGCCGAGGTCATCGACGGCGCGGCCAAGTAAAACCTGTTCAACCTGCCAGAAGTTTGTGGACCAGATCTGCGGCGGTGGAGGCGTTGTACTTGCGCATGAGGCGGGCGCGGTAGATCTCCACCGTGCGGTGGCTGATCTCGAGCGTTCGGCCGATCTCCTTGGAGGTCAGGCCTTCGAGCAGTCGCGCTGCCACCTCGCGCTCGCGCCCGGTCAGTTCGGCCTTCACCGGGCGTTGCGAGCTGAGGTCTTCAAAGCTCCAGATGCCGGACTCGTGGGGGGCATTGCGGTTGAGGGCCCGGCCCGACACATGGCACCAGAACACCTCGCCGTTGGCGCGCTTCATGATGCGGTTGTCGGCGTAGTGGCCCTTGGCATTCAGAATGGGTTCCATGTGCGCGCCCAGGCGCTCGTACTCGTCGGCGCTGGGATAGAGAACCTGGAACGACTGGCCGATCAGCACCTCGCGCGAGGCGCCGAACATCTCGCAGACATGGCGGTTGCAGTCGACCATGGTGCGGTTGCGCGATAGCACCAGCCCCACGGGGGCCATGTCAAAAGCCAGTCGGTAATCCACTTCCATGGTGCTAATCTCTACGGAAAACTACTTATTTGAGTACGTAGTATCGTATCGCATCCCATCATTAAGGAGATCGTGGTGAACAAGGTATTTCCATCGGCCGCCGAAGCCCTCAAGGGCGTGGTGGCGGACGGCCAGCTGATGGCTGTGGGCGGCTTCGGCCTGTGCGGCATTCCCGAGGCCCTGATCGACGCGCTGCGTGATTCGGGCACGAAGGGCCTCACCGTGATTTCCAACAACGCAGGCGTCGATGGTTTCGGCCTGGGCAAGCTGCTGGAAACCCGCCAGATCAAGAAGATGATCTCGTCCTATGTGGGCGAGAACAAGGAGTTCGAGCGGCAATACCTGGCCGGCGAACTGGAGCTGGAATTCACCCCCCAGGGCACGCTGGCCGAGAAGCTGCGTGCGGGCGGCGCGGGCATCCCGGCCTTCTTCACCAAGACCGGCGTGGGCACCATCGTGGCCGAGGGCAAGGAGCTGCGCGAGTTCGACGGCGAAACCTACGTGATGGAGCGGTCGCTCGTGCCCGAGGTCTCGCTGATCAAGGCCGACGTCGCCGACAAGTCGGGCAACCTGCGCTTCAACCTCACGGCGCGCAATTTCAACCCCGCAGCCGCCACTGCGGGCAAGGTCTGCATCGTCGAAGTGGAAAAGATCGTGGAAGTGGGCGAGCTGGCCCCCGACGACATCCACCTGCCCGGCATCTACGTGCACCGCATCGTGCTGAATGCCAACCCCGAGAAGCGCATCGAAAAACGCACCATTACCGAAGCGCCGCGTGACCACGCGGCTCAGACCGAGAAAGCAGGAGCCTGACCATGCCTTGGACCCAAGACCAGATGGCCGCCCGCGCGGCCCAAGAACTCGAAGACGGCTTTTACGTGAACCTGGGCATCGGTATTCCCACGCTGGTGGCCAACCACACGGGTGACAAGGAAGTGTGGCTGCAGTCCGAGAACGGCATGCTGGGCATCGGCCCGTTCCCGACCGAAGACAAGGTGGACGCCGACCTCATCAACGCTGGCAAGCAGACGGTGACCACCATCAAGGGCTCGTCCATCTTCGGCAGCGACCAGTCGTTTGCCATGATCCGCGGCGGCAAGATCAACCTGTCCATCCTGGGTGCCATGCAGGTCAGCGAAAAGGGCGATCTGGCCAACTGGATGATCCCCGGCAAGATGGTCAAGGGCATGGGCGGCGCGATGGACCTGGTGGCCGGCGTCAAGCGCGTGATCGTGCTGATGGAGCACGTGGCCCGCAAGAAGGATGGCACCGAAGACCTGAAGATCCTGCCCAGTTGCACGCTGCCCCTCACGGGCGTGGGCGTGGTCGACCGCATCATCACCGACCTAGCGGTGATGGACGTGACCCCCCAAGGTCTCAAGCTGGTGGAACTGGCCCCGGGCGTCACGTTCGATGCACTGCAGGCCAAGACGGGCGTCACGCTGATCCAGTAAGCAATCTTCACGGCCGTTCATGGCCTCATGGCCATCTGTCGGCCATGTGTGTGCTGTGTGCTGTGCGGTGTGCAGCAAAAAAAGGCCGGAGCTCCTTGCGGAGCTCCGGCCTTTTGCATGCATGTGCTCTTCATGCCCGGCCTGTGCAGGCCGGGTGGAATTACATCGCGCTGAATTCGCCCGAAGGGATCTGGCCCGTGCGCAGCGCTTCGGCAGCCTGGGCGCGCACGGCAGCGCGGTCGGCCGTGGAGCTGTAGGTCACCACGCGCGAGCCTGCGGGTTCCTGGCTGCGGGTCTGTGCCACGGTGGCGGCTTCGGCGGCCACTTCGGCGCGCGTGCGGTTGGTTTCGAACTGGGTGGCGAACTGCGAGGCGTCGGCTTCGTCAGCGTGGGCGCCAAAAGAAGCGAATGCGGCCACGGCGGCGAGGGAGAGGAAACGTGCGGTCTTGTTCATGGTGAAGCTCCTGGGTATCAGTGGGTTCTAAAAGGGGTCAGTGAAAGGTCGGTCAGTGCGCAAGCACCTGGTGGGGGGGCGGTTCGATGCCCCATGCTTCCCCAATCAGCCGCGTTCGCCGGAGGGAATCTGGCCGGTGCGCACGGCGTCGGCAGCCTGGGCGCGGACGGCGTCGCGGTCAGCCGTGGACTTGTAGGTCACCACACGCGAGCCAGCGGGCTCGATGCTGCGGGTCTGGGCCACGGTGGCGGCTTCTGCGGCCACTTCGGCGCGGGTGCGATTGGTTTCGAACTGCGTGGCGAACTGCGAAGCATCGGCCTCGTCGGCGTGGGCGCCGAAAGAAGCGAAAGCAGCCACAGCGGCGATGGAGAGGAAGCGGGCGGTCGTGTTCATGATGGAAGTCCTTGGATGAAAAAAAGCGTCTCAAAAAACCGGGAAGAAGCTCAGCGAAACATTGGTTGAAAAACGGGCTGCAACCCGGGTTCGGTGAGTCGCCTTTGCGGGTTCGGCTCATCGATGGGATGAACTGTACGCCGCGCCTGTTCACAGAAAAACTAGCGAGTCGCCAACTAACTGTTCCGGTATTGGAAACAATGCGGGGGGCCGGACGGGTGAGCCACTGCGTGCGTTCTGCAAAGGACGCGACGTGAACGAAGCGATCACCGGGGGCGGTCCGGTCCAGCGGCTCACATGACGGCGTACCACGGCGTATCGCGGTGATTGCGGTGATTGCGGTGAGCACGGCATGGATGCAGATACCGCGAAACGCTAAGGAGCGAAAGGGCCGGACACAGGGTCTCTTTGGGCGTATGTATGCTGGCATGCAAGGCCATTACACCGAGTGCGTCCACAGATGGATGCGATACGGGCCATCCTGGGCGCACAGACTCACGGGGATGTTCAAAGTGCACGCCCACGGGAACGGCGTGCGGGACGTCTGTGGGGGCGTTCAATGTGTCAACGCTCGGCGGGTGCCAGCGGGCTGTATCGGCAATGCGGGGCGCCGGCGCGCCAGCCTCCATAGATCCACGCAAGGAGATGCGCTATGAATAATATAGCTATAACCGCATGTGCAATAAGCGCTAAAGCAGAAAATCGTTGTGAAAATGAAGGATGACAGTGGGGCGAAAGTGTGGGGCGCCCATCAGACCTTGATCACGCCTTCTTCCAGCGAGTCGGTGACGGCGAACAAGCTGAGGAATCCGCTCATGTCGAACACCTCGCGCACCATGGTCTGCAGCCCCGACAGCGCGAGCTTGCCCTTGCTCGCGCGCATCTTCTTGCCGGTCAGCAGCACCACGCGCAGGCCGGCCGAGCTGATGTAGTCCAGCCGGGACAGATCCAGCACCAGGCGCTGCACACCGGCGTCGAGTTGGTCGGTGATGACGCGCTCCAGCTCGGGGGAACTGCTGCTGTCCAGACGGCCGCTGGGACGCAGGATGAGGATGTCGCCGCGGTGCTCCTGTTCCAGATTCATGGGAAGCGTTCCTTGGAAGAAAAGTGAGACATTGAGGAGGCGGCGCCGGGGCGCAGCGGATTGTAAGAGCCGCTTAGGCAGCCCATCACCGCGGCGCTATTTCGCGGCTTGCTGGTTCACGTTGATGACTTCGGCCACGTTGAGCAGCAGCATGGGCGGGTACAGGCCGAGCGACTGCACGGTGCGCATGTTGATGAGCAGCGAAAAGCGCTGCAGCGTGGACGCAGGAATGTCCTGCGGCCGCTTCTTCTCCACCAGGATCTGCCGCGCCATGGAGGCGGCATACCGCCCGATGTTGGAGCCGTTCGAGAACAGGCCAAACATGCAGCCGGATTGGCGCACGATGCTTTCCGTGGCGCAAAACGTGGGCAGCTTGTTGTCGAGGGCGGCCCGTGTCACCGCGTCGCGGTGTGTATAGGCCAGGAAGGTGATGGGCCCCACGTACAGCAGGTCGGCACCCTGCTGGGCAATGCTTTCGATCTGGGGCGTGATCTGCGCCGGGTCTGGCGCGCCGCCGGGAAGCAGCGGCAGGCTCGCCTCCACCACCTCGAAGTTCTGCGCTTTGGCCAGGTGCTTGAGGCGGTCGCGTATCAGCGCCGAATTGGGCTCCGCAGGGTTGTGCAAAAAGCCCAGTCGCGAGAATGGACGGTAGGCGCGAATGGCGTTGAGCTGCACGGGCAGCGGGGCGACATGGCTCACGCCCGTGACGTTGCGGCCGGGCTGCTCCAGCGTGGGAATGAGCCCGGCGCCAACGGGATCGGTGACCTCGGTGAACACGATGGGGATGTCGCGGATCGACGTATCTGCGGGCTGGTCGTGCTTGCCCGCCAGCGCCAGCGACGTGGGTGTGCCCCACACATAGATGAGGTCGGGCTTGGCCGCACGCACGCGGCTGCGCAGATCGGGGATGTCATCGGCCTTGCCCGAAAAGCGGATGTTCACGTACCGCACCGGAACATCCTGCCGCTGCAAGTAGCTGGTGAAGCCGGCCTCGATGTTCTGGTCATCGCGGACCAGCACCATCGCCACCGTATAGCGCGCGGTGGCGGCCGAAGCGGCTGCGGTGGCGCCTGCGGCGCCCGGCGCGGCGCTCGCAGGCGCGGTCTGGGCATGGCTGGTTGAGGCGGCCAGCAACCAGGCCAACGACCACACCAGCGCAGCGCCGATGCGCCGGAGCGCGACAGATTGTGCAGAGGGTGGGATCAGTGTCATGGGGTCTCCGGGGCGCTGTGCAGGGGGTCGTGGAGGCGTGGGGCTGGGCGCAGCAAACGGCTATGCGGCGACACCACCGGCACGGGGCGCGCGCAGGCCAGCCGCGAGGCCCCCGGTGGCCAGCGTGAGCAGTGCGCCCACCGCCACCACCGCACCGGCATAGCCGAACGCCGTCACGGCCACGGCGGTGACGAACGGTGCGACGATGCTGCCGCCGCGCTCGATGAGGCGGAAGGCCGCCAGGGCCTGTTCCGGCGTGGCCGAGGTGGCGCGGTCGGCCGGGTGTTCAAAGAACTCGGTGGTCAACGCAATCTGGGGCGAGGACTGCAGCGCCTGGCCGAAGCCGAGCAGGGCGCAGCACGCCGCCATGCCCCAGACCCCACCCAGCAAGGGCAGAGACAGGCAGGCCGCCACGCTCAACACCCCGCCCCACACGATGAACGGCTTGCGCTGGCCGAGCAGGTCGGACCAGTGCGCCACCAGCGTGGCGGTGGACGCAAAACACAGAAAGTAAAGCAGCAGCACACGACCGGCCACTGCGGGTTGCTGGTTCAGCGCGCTCATGTACAGCGGCACCACCACCGCGAGCACCGTCACCGCCACCAGCCGCGCCGGCAGGGCTGCGCCCAGGATGACGCACACCGCGCGGGGCTCGCGCAGCACGGCCACATAGCCGCGCCATCCGCCGGTGGTGGCCAGGCCGCGCTGGGCCGCGGCGCCAGTGCCCATGGCCTCTTGCAGTGACAGGCGCAGGGCCACGACCAGCGCTGTCGCCATGCACAGCGCACAGGCCACAAACCCCGCCACGTCGCCCGCGCGCGCGGCGATCAAGCCGCCGAAGGGCGGGCCCACGATGCCCGCTGCGACGATGGCGGCCGCCACCTCGGCCAGGCCGCGCGCACGCTGCCGGGGCGGCGTGATGCGCACGATGGCGGTCTGCACCAGGATGAGTGCCAGGCCATAGGCGGCGCCGCCCGTGGCGCGAAGCACGATGAGCGTCCAGGCGTCCTTGGCGAGCGCGGTCGCTGCCAGGGCGCACATGCCAGCCAGCGCTGCAAACACCAGGCTCCAGCGCAGATCGAAGCGTTTGGCCAGCGCGGGCCCGAGCGGCTGGGCCAGGGCCAGCGTGGTCATGAAGGCGGCCACGGGCAGGCCCGCCAGCATGGTGGGTGACAGCGCCATGTCGAAAGGCCGCACCTCGCTGGCAAACACGGTGAAGAAGGGCCGGAGCAGCTCTTCGGACAGGGCCACGAGAAAGACCGCAAGGCGCAGCAAGGTGAGTTGCGCAGCCACGCCCGCAGGCAGCGCGGCCGATGACGCCTGCGCGCCTTCGCGGTGCCCAGTCGCCTCCAGCAGCTGAGCGCGGCACTCGGCGGCGTCGCGTTCGTGCGCGGCAGCCACATCCTGCGCCACCGTGTGGCGCCGCTGCCAGCGCCGCTGCACATGCTGCCAGGCGCGGGCCTGCGCATACGCCGCCAGCGGATGCAGCAGCGACTTGCGCCACAGGCCGCGTGACAGTTCACGCACCAGCACGGCCGCAACCACCAGTGCCAATATCAGGTCCAGCACCATGCCGGAGAGCTGACGGCTGACAAAGTTGGCGGGATAGCCCACCACCACCCGGCTGCCCGTCTCTGCCACAGAGATCGAACGCAGCGACACCCCGTCGCTCTCGCTGTTGCTGCCACCGGCCGTGCCGCCACCACCGCTGCCGCTGTGGATGGCTGCACCGTGCAGCGGCCCGGCATCTTGCGTGCCCCACGTCGCATGGGTGGCAGGCGCGTCGCCGCGCAGCAGTGCGAGGTAGCTCAACTCCGGCGCCTCGGCCAGGTGCTTGTCAAACAGCTCGTCCACGCCGCTCAAACCCTCCCAGGGCACGCCGGCGGCCATGGCGCGCGCCACCTGTCCGGCGAGCGCGCGGCCCACGGCATCGGCGTTGCTCTCGATCTGCTGGGTGACGAAGGGCCGAGCGGCCTCGCGCGCAATCCACACCATGCTGAAAGGCGCCGCGACGAGCGCCAGCACCAGCGCAACCCACAGCGCCTTGCCATACCCTGCTTGCCGTAGTCCACTGCGGTCCGGCTGCACCGACCCCATGACCCGGGTGCTCCAGCGCAACAGCGCCCACCAGGTGACGAGCAGCGTGAGCCCGATCAGTGGCAGCGCGCGCAGCACCATGACCAGCGCGGCACCCTGTGCCTGGGCCCGCACCTCGCTGGGGTCCACGGCAGCCCAGAGCGTGGCCGCAGGCGACCCGGTGGAATCGAACATCGCCGTACCCGCATACACGGCGCGGGCCGTGGTGCGCACGCTGGGCGGGTGCTCGGGGCCGCTGCTCAAAACGGCCGTGTTCCAGCGCGGGTCGATGCCCGCGCGCAGTGCCTCGTCTCCGGCGCTCGCGACGGCCTCGCCCCGGGCGGTATCGACGAACACCGCGCGCACAGAGTCGTCTTCGGTCTGCAGGCGCTGCAGCCGCTCCGCCAGCGCAGGCTGGTCGGCCACCGCCACGCCAAACTGCATGGCGCGCTCCGCCTCGCTCGCCACCTGGTGCATCAGGCGCACCACGCGGTCCTGCGACAGCTGGGTCAGAAGCTGCTCGGTGCGCCAGGCGATGAGTACCAGCGACAGGCCGAAAAGCGCCAGCGAAAAGATGGCCGCGAACACCAGGGATTCGCGCCGCAGCCGGGGGCGCAGCGCTGCAAGGTCGTTGCGGGCGTTTCGCTCGGCGGCGACGGCAAAAGGCCCTGCGGTGCGCTGGTCAGAGGTCTGGGTCATGGGCGGGGGGCTCGGACAGGCTGTGGCTGGCAGTGGGCTGCGGGCCGCGCGCGCATTCCTTTGCAACATCTGCCAGCTGGTGCACACTCGCACGCTCGCCGCTGGAGTTCATGGTCTTGCAGTCGCTGATCCACCGCGCCCGCCCGTTCTTGCCCTCGGAGGCTGTGCTGCAGCAGCACTCCGACTTGCGCGCGCGGCTGCTGCTGGCCGACGATTTCGGTGCCTGGGCCGGCCTGCGCGACCGCGTGATCGCGAGCCTCCCCCACCCGGACTTCTATGTGCGCGAAGACGATGAGCGCGCATTCTTTGACACGCACACCGAGCCCGAGGGCCAGACCCTGGGCGTATTCGCACACGGCGAGTTGGTGGCGTATGCGATGGTGGGGTTTCCCGCCCGCGGCAGCGAGGCGCAGAACCTGGGCCGCACCATCGGCCTGTCTGCGGCGCAGCAGGGCCGGGTCGCCCATCTGTCGAGCTGCATGGTGGTGCCGGCCTGGCGCGGCCATGGCCTGCAGCGGGTGCTGCTGGCGGCACGGCTTGCGCTGGCCCAGGCGCGGGGGCGCCCGGTGTGCCTGGCCATGGTGTCCCTGCACAACCACTTCAGCCGCCACAACCTGCTGCGCCAGGGCCTGCACATTGCATGGACCGGCACCATCGACGGGCTCCAGCGCCACGTCGCGATGATCGATCTGGAGCATGGCCTGCACTTCGACCCGGCGGATGAAATCCTGCTGCACAGCGACGACTTCGTTGCACTGCGCGACGCGGCGGCGTCGGGCTACGCCTGCATCTGCGAGGTGCGCGGCGCATCCGGCGTGCGGCTGCGCTACGTGCGGCACCTGCATCACGACCGCGTCCCCTGGTAGGTCAGCGCCACCACCGTGATGTCGTCGGCCTGGGCCGCGCCGGCCTCGAAGGCGCGCACAGCGTGCACCACGCGCTCGGGCACTCCGCCCGCATGGCCCTGGTGCACCGGGTCGGCGGCCACGGCCTCCATGGCCGCCAGCAACGCGGGCTCGCCAAACAGGGTGCCGTCGTGGTTGTTGGCTTCGGTCACGCCGTCGGTGTACAGCAGCAGGGTCTCGCCGGGCGACAGCACGATCTCGCCCTCGATGTAGTCCTGGCCTTCCATCACGGCCAGCGCCATGTTCGCGCCCCGCTCGAAATACCGGGCCTTGCTGCCCCGCAGCCACAGCGGCGGGTTGTGGCCCGCATTGACATAGGTGAGCCGGCCGCTGCGCAGGTGCAGCACGCCGTAGAACACCGTCACGAACATCATCTGGTCGTTCTCGGCGCAGAGCTGGTCGTTCAGCGCGGCGATGGTGGGCCCGGGCGAGCGCAGAAACAGCGCGTTGCTCTTGAGCAGCGTGCGCGAGATGGCCATGAGGAACGCAGCAGGCACACCCTTGCCAGACACGTCGGCCACCACCACGGCCAGGTGCTCGTCGTCGATGGGGAAGTAGTCGTAGAAATCGCCGCCGACTTCCTTGGCCGGAATCATGGTGGCGGCAATGTCCACCTCGGCCACATCGGGCGCCGAGCGCGGCAGGATGGACAGCTGCATCTGGCGCGCAATCTCCAGCTCCTGCTGCAGGCTGGCCAGCATGGCCTGGGTCTGCACGGCCGCCTGTAGCTCGCGCAGCAGCTTCAGCAGGCGGCTTTGCTGGGTGCTCACCAGCCCCGACATGCGCCCCAGGATGCCCGCCAGCTCTGCCAGCTGGTTGGGCGATCCGTGGGAGGCCACAAGGTCTGCCCCGGCGCGGGATGCCGCTGCCGAGGGATCGTTCGGGCTGTCACCGCGTGTCCCGAGTGCGGCCAGGATCTCGTCGCGCGAGGTGGGGTCCAGGCTTTCGGCCAGCGAGCGCAGCTGGTCGCGGATCAGCCGCTCCTGCTGGTGCCGCGTGCGCACGCGCTCCTGGCGCAGCGTTTCCAGGTTGAGCAGCTCGGACCGGATGGCCACCACACCGCGGGCAATGGCGCCCGACTCGTCCTCGGCCTCTTCTTCGCCGTCGTCCAGCGACGCGTCGGTGGCCCCGCTGGCCAGGGCCTTGAGCACGCCGACCGAGCGCGTGAGCGGCTCCATGGCGTGCTGCATGTAGGCGGCCAGGCCCAGCACGATCAAGACGGCGAACACCAGCGCGCCGCCCGCCGCCGCCAGGTTGAACCACTGGTCTGCGCGGTGCTGGGCGCTCACGTCCTGCATCCACACCAGCGCGCCCACCACGCGGTTGTCGGGGTTGTGCACCGGCTGGCTGATGAGCTGCAGCGCCGCCGGCTCCAAATCGCTGTCGCCTTGCACGGGCGCGGCGACGATGATGGCCTGCGGCGACCGCACCGGCACCACCGCGCCGGTCGCTGCCAGCAAACCCGTCTGCGTGCCCAGTGTCTCCTTGCCGCGCATGTTCACCAGAAACATCTCGCCGCCCAGGTAGTGCGCCAGCTCGGGCAGCCGGTGCGACACGTCCTGGCCCACGGCCAGCGCGCCGCCGTCATAGCCGTGCACCACCACCCAGGCGTACTCGCGCGGCGCCACCTGGCTCAGGCCGCGCACGCCGCCGGTGGTCGGTCCCATGGCGGCCTTGATCCATCCGTATTCGGCCAGGGGCTGGGGGTCGAAGCCCGGCTCGGTGGTGGACACCAGCGAGCCCCCCGGGGCCAGGATGTCGATGCGCAGGCCGGGGGCCTGCCGCACTGCCTGTGCCAGCAGCGTGTCGATGCGCTGGGCGGCGCCCGGCGCGTGGGGCTGGCGGAACGCCGGGTCTTCCAGCAGCCGCCGTGCGAGGGCGTCCTGGCGGTCCAGGCTCTCGTTTTGCAGCTTGTCCCAGGCAATGCGCTGGCCCTGCAGCAGCGCTTCGTTGTAGCGCTGCTCCCAGCGCTGCTCGCCCAGCCAGCCCATGATGCCCAGGGCCGTGACCAGCAGGGCCATGGCCAGCAGCAGGATGAGCATGATCCGGCTTCTAAGCTGCATCACGGCCTTTCGGCATGTGCGGGCGGATCCTGCTGCGTCCGCGCCAGACGCTCCCTGCCAGGGCCAGCGCAGCGGCCAGCAGGGTGAGGGCCGGGGCCCAGCCGACCGCCAGGGGGGCTGCCGCCAGCGCCGCGCCCACCGTGGCGCCCAGCAGCCAAAGGGCGGGGGGCCAGGGATGGATGCGCTGCACTGCCGCCAGGGTACATCCCAGCAGGTAGGCGGTGGGCAGTGCCGCAGCACCCAGCAAAACAGCCGCGCCGGTAACGCCGACAGGCGCGACCCAGCTCAAGGTGCTCAGCACGGCTGCAGCCCCCAGCAGCGGGGCGCTGAGTCGCCCGCGCCGCGCGCGCGCCGGAGCCAGCACGCCCGCCACCAGACCCAGGCCCAGTGCACAGGCCAGCACAGTGTTGTCGAGCTGGTCTGCAGGTGCGGTGGACGCCGCCAGGCCCAGCGCTGCCAGCAATCCGGCGGCCAGGGACACGCCCAGCCCCGCGCCGCCAGGCCGTGCCGGGGCAGAGAACGCGGGGGCGGAGGCTGCCGGGCCGGGGAAGAGGTCTCGCACGCGGCTGCGCCACGGGCTGCGGGGACCGTTCCAGCGCAGCAACAAAAAGCCTGCGCACAGCACAGGCAGCATGACGGCCAGCGCGCCGTACACCGCGCCCAGGGCCGCCAGCGCCACGGCGCCCAGCGCGGGCCCCAGCCAGACGGCTGCACTCAGCCAGGCGCCCAGGGCCGCCGCCGGCCAGCGGGGCATCGCGTGCGCATGCCCTTGCCGGCGGGCAGCCCGCTCGACGGCGCTGCAGGCCGCCACCACGGCGCCAGCGGCCAGGCCGCACCACGCGGCGGTGCCATGCAGCACGGCATGGTCATCCAGGGCCAGGAGTGCACCCGCGGCCAGCCCACAGGCCACGGAGCCCAGCGCCGCGCCGGCTGCAAACACCACCGACAGCGCAGTCCAGCGGCGCCGCTGCGTCACCCAGCCTGCGAGCGTGGCGGCGGCCAGCCATGCGCAGGCCGCACCGGCTGCGTGCACCGCGCTGTCGCCCGCAGCGGCGCCCTGCGCCAGCAGCAAACCGGGCAGGGCGGTCGCGCCCATGGCGAGCAGCACGCTCGCCCAGAAGGTTTGCGCCTCGGCCGCCCCCACGCGGATCTGCACCAGGCCGTGCTCTGCGAAACGGTTCGGCCCTTCGGCGTCGGCCAGCAGCCGGTCCAGATAGTCGCGGCGGTGGGCCTGGGGCTCGGTCTGGCGCAAGGACGCGATCAGCCGCCGCACCCGCACCAGGGTTTCGTGGACACCCCGCACAGCGTGGCCGAGCTGCTGCACGCGCAGATCGAAACCGCGCCGGTGCGGCAGCACCATCGACCGGTCATAGCGCCCCGCAGCGATGGCACGGGTGGCCAGGCGCACGGCATGGTTGCGCAACAGCGGGCCCTGGGCTTGCGAGAAGCGCGCGGCCAGATAGGCCAGCGTGGCCAGCAGCAGCACGGTGGGAATCAGCAGGGCCGCCGCACTGCGTGCAAACGCGGCCGCGCCCCGCTCCTGCAGCGTGAGGCGCACGGTGCCCCGGGCGACGCCACCCACCATCACGGGCGCATCGGCCGTGGTGCCGGGGCGGGCCTGGCTGTTGCGGTCGCGGTCCACGCGATTGAGCAACTCGCCGGCGTCCTTGAGCAGCGCGATGGAATGGATGTCTGCATGGGCGCCGAGCCGCTGGGTGAACAAGGCGTCCACGCCGACCAGGGATTCCATCGGAATGCCGATGGACAGCGCATGCGCGATGCGCTGGCTCAGCGATTCGGCCATCAACTGGGCGCGTGTGCGCTCGCTGTCCTGGCGCAGGTCATTGAGCTGGTGGTGCGTGAGCCCGGCCAGCAAGGCCGCAGCCAGCGCCAGCAGCACCAGTGCGGCCAGGCCCAGGCGCAGGGCGGTGCCGGCCCGCGCCGTGCCCGGTGCGGGGGGGCTGTCCTTGAGCGAGCGTCGCGTCATTCCTGGCGCTCGCTTTCGTCCAGCCGGGCCAGGCACAGGTCCATGCGCTGCCGCACGGCCGCCGACTGCGCCAGGGCGCGCGCCAGTGTGCCGGCGCGCTCCTGCGCCAGGTGCCGGTAGTGGGCCGACAGTGCCCAGCGCGCTGCCAGCCCGCCCAGCAGCACCACGGCCACCAGCAGCGCGCAGGTGGCCAGCAGCAGGGGGCTCAGCAGCGCATCGCGCAGCGTCTTGTCGTGCGCCCACTGCAGCGCGGGGTTGGGCGCTGGATAGCTGGTGGTGATGTGGCCCACCACCTCGCCAAAGGCGTTGTGCAGCGGCAGTCCGGTCAGCGCTTCCGCGCCGATCTGCGCGGTCCACGCGCGATCGGTGCGCGCGCCGAGGTCGGCGGCAACGCCCGCGCGCGGATGCAGGGGCTCGCCCACGGCGCCGCGGTCGGTGCTGAAGAGCGCGAGGCCGGCGCGGTCCACCACGTCGATGGCGTGCAGCCGCCGGTCGGCCGACAAGGCCTTTTCAAGGCGGGGCTGCACCGCCCGGAGCTCCGGCAGGTCCAGGCCCAGGGCCAGGTCGCCCTCAATGGATTCCTGCAGCGCCGCCAATGTGAGCGAGAGCCGCGCACGCTGGATGTTCTGCTCTTCGTCGGTGCGGATGTTGAGCAGCAGGAACGCGATCAGCAACACGCCGGCCAGGACGATCAGCAGCCAGAGCCCGGCCACTTCCCACAGCGCCGCGAAACGGGGCGTGTTCCGGGGGCCATCGGCCCCGGGCTGCGCAGCCATTTCGGCGGGGGAAATGGCTGCCCGGCTCATGCCACAATGCGCTGACGATTGCGTGAGCCTGCCCGGATGGGACGGCGCCGATCCACGCCAACGCCCATGGCCCCTTCCAGCGCATGCTGCCCATGAACCCCCCGGCTGAACTGCAGTGCACCCTGTCCGGCACCGTCGCGGAGCTTCCGGCGTTCTTCGAACGGCTGGACGGCTGGGCGCAGGAGCACGGCGTGCCGGGGCCCCTGGCGTCGTCCTTCGGCCTGATGCTGGACGAGCTGCTGACCAACGTGGCCACCCACGGCTATGCGGGGCAGGGCGGCCCGGTGTGGCTGCAGGTGGTGTTTGACGCCCCCGCCACCCTGCACGCCGTGTTGCGCGACGAGGCGCCGCCGTTCGACCCCACCGCGCTGGTGGCTGCCGATGTCGAGGCCTCGCTCGAAGACAGGCATGTCGGTGGGCTGGGTGTGCATTTCGTCAAGAAGTTGGCGGAACGATTTGTTTACCGCCGGGACGGCGCGGTGAACGAAGTCTCGATTTCCTGCTCCGGGGCGGCGCCCTGAGCAGGCCGCCCTCTCGCGCGGGAGGACGGGTGCAGCGGCGGTTGCAAAGTGTACAGGCGCCGCGCCGCCGGTGAACAGCGGCGTTGTGCACGTGCTGCGCCGTGCACCGGGTCAGCCTGCCCGCCCAATGATGGGGTGGTCAGGCAGTTCGTTGGGATGCGGTGGCACGCTGGCCCCGGCGCTGTCCGGTGCCGGAAAGTGCAGCACCAGCAGCGCCGACACCTCGGCCAGCGCCTGCGTCAGCCCGTCTTCATGGCGCCCTGCACGAAACGCGTCGCCCATCTGCGCCACCAGCGCTTGCCAGGCTCCGTCGGGCACATGCCGCGCCAGGCCCCGGTCGGCCACGATCTCGATGGCGTGTTCGGCCGCAAGCAGATAGATGAGCACGCCATTGTTGGCTTCGGTGTCCCACACGCGCTGCTTGCCAAACAGCGTCAAGGCACGCTCGCGGGCGGTGGCGCCTCGCCACAGATAGGACAGGGGCAGCCCGCCTTCGACGCAGATGCGGATCTGTCCGGTGTGCCGGCGCTCACTGGCGGCCACGTGCCTCGCCAGCCGCTGTACGAGTTCGGGCGTGAAGCTGCGACGCAGGGCGCCTTCGGCAACGCGGTGCTGCACCAGCCGCACGACGCGCTGCAACAGCCCCGGGCGCGCCGGGTGGGAGGGTGTCTGTGTGGCCATGCGTTTCACCAGTCGCCAGAGGCTCCGCCAAAATCGCCCCCGCCGCCCGAGCTGAACCCACCACTGTCGCTGCCGCCGCCCCAGCTTGCACCCCCGCCCCAGCCGCCAGCGTCGGCGCCGCCCAGGGTGATCGGCCCGCTGCTGCGGCCGCTGAAGAACCAGGTGTAGACCAGGGCCAGCAGGCCTGCGCCCAGCGCTACCGCGATGCTGGCGGTGAGCCAGAGTGCCAGCGCACCCACGCCGCCCCCCATCAGCAGACCGCCGGGCGCGCCACCCAGCAGGCTGCGCAGCAGCGGCCCCAGCACGATGACGCCAAAAAACAGGAACAGCGCGAGGTCGGTCCAGTCGAATCCGCCATCCCCGGAGCCGCCGACGCCGTGCGCCTGCGCCTCGGGCGCGGGCAGGTTCTCGGCCGCGATGCGCGTGCCCAGTTGCTCGATGGCGGCGCGCAGACCGCCCGCGTAGTCGTTCTGCTGAAAGCGCGGCTTCATGGCCGTGTCGATGATGCGTGCGGCGGCAATGTCGGGGATGGCGCCCTCCAGGGCCTTGGCGACCTCGATGCGCATGCGCCGGTCGCCTTTCGCCACCACCACCAGCACGCCATCGCCCACACCGCGGCGTCCTACCTTCCACTGGTTGCCCACGCGGTTGGCAAACGCTGCAATGTCTTCGGGCGCCGTGGTGTTCACCATCAGCACCACCACCTGCGAGCCCCGTGATTGCGCCAGCGCCTCCAGCTGTGCCTGCAGCGCCTGCAACTCGGCAGCGCTCAGGGTCCCGGTCTGGTCGATGACGGGACGGGTGAGCGCGGGGACAGGCACCAGGCCCGCGTCAGCCCGCGCCCATGGTAGTGCTATAACTATCAAAATGATAGCTGTCAGCGCTTTGTGGATAAGCGCTAAGGGCATTTTTGATCCAGTTGCAGTGGGCCGGGATCAGCGCTGGGGCCGCGAGGCCGAGAAGTCCACGGCGGGCGGGGCGGAGATCTGTGCCTCATTGGCCACGGTGAACGTGGGCTTGGGGGCGTAGCTGAACACCATCGCCGTCAGGTTGCTGGGGAAGCTGCGGGCCAGCACGTTGTAGTCCTGCACCGTTTGGATGTAGCGGTTGCGTGCGACGGCGATGCGGTTCTCGGTGCCTTCGAGCGTCACACGCAGATCCCGAAAGCCCTGGTTGGCCTGGAGCGTGGGGTAGCGCTCGGACACCGCCATGAGCCGTGACAGTGCGCCCGACAGCTCGCCCTGGGCTTGCTGAAAACGGTTGAACGCCTCGGGGTTGGTCAGCGTGTCGGGAGTGACCTGGATGGCCGTGGCCTTGGCGCGCGCCTCGACCACGCGGGTGAGTGTCTCCTGCTCGAAGTCCGCTTCGCCCTTGACCGTGGCCACAATGTTGGGCACCAGGTCGGCGCGGCGCTGGTACTGGTTGAGCACCTCGCTCCAGGCGGCCTTGGACTGCTCATCCAGCCGCTGGAAATCGTTGTAGCCGCACCCGCTGAGCGCGAGCGTGGCGGCCAGCAGGCCGAGGAGGGCGAGAAAGCGTCGTGTCATGGCGAGCGGCCCGCAGTGGCCGGGGTGAAAGGAAAGCGCCGACTGTGCCAGAACGCTTGTCACTCGAAAAGACCGGGGGCGGGCAGCGCCGGCCGCTCTGCCCGCACAATACCGGCAGCATTGATTCCGCTTCCAACCTTTTTTCCGGCCGCCCCATCACACCATGCCCCGTTCCACCTCCCGAGCAGCCACGCTGGGCGGATCCTCGGACGAGACCGAATCCGCCTTTTACGAAGCCCTGCAACGCGGCGACATCGAATTGCTGATGTCGTGCTGGGCAGAGGATGACGACATCGTCTGCGTGCACCCCGGCGGTCCGCGCCTGCTGGGGCCTGGCGCCATCCGCGCGGCGTTCGAGGCCATGTTCGCCAACGGCACCGTGCGCGCGCGGCCCGTGCAGGTGCACCGCGTGGTGGCCCTCACCGCAGCCGTGCACAGCGTGGCCGAGCAGGTGGAGGTGATGCTGCCGGACGGGCTGCACCAAGCCGTGGTGCTGGCCACCAACGTCTACCACAAGACCCCTGAAGGCTGGCGCATGGTGGCCCACCACGCCAGCCCCGGCACCGAGCCCGACGCCCAGGTGGTGCAGGCCCAGCGCCCGGTGCTGCATTGAAAGCCGCGACAGGAGGCCGTGGATGCACAGGTTTTTGAGCTTTTTTGCCGCTCAGCGCTTTGTGGATAAGCGTTGACAGCTATGAAATATGTAGCGCCTCGGTGGCTACCCGGCGGCCAGTTGCAGACCATCTGGCCCGCGCTGGCTTCGCGCCGGGTGTTTGGCCCGCACCCGGTGTACCGCCGCGAGCGCTGGGACACGCCCGACGGCGACTTTGTGGACGTCGATTTTCTGGACGAGGCAGCGCCGCACGCTGCCCCACAGCCCGTGCGCCCCTTGCTCGTGGTGTTCCACGGGCTGGAGGGCTCATCGCGCAGCCACTACAGCGAGGCCTTTGCCGACCTGGCGCGCGAGCGGGGCTGGGCCTGTGCCTTGCCCCATTTCCGGGGCTGCAGCGGCGAGATCAACCGCGCGCCGCGTGCCTACCATTCGGGCGACCATGCCGAAATCGGCTGGATGCTGCAGCGCCTGCGTGCGGCGCACGCCGGGCCGCTGATGGCGGTGGGCGTGTCGCTGGGCGGCAATGCCCTGCTGCGCTGGGCGGCCGAAGTGGGCGCCGACGCAGCGCGCAGCGCAGATGCCGTGGCTGCGGTGTGTTCGCCCATCGACCTCGCTGCGGGCGGCCACGCCATCGGCCGGGGCTTCAACCGGCAGATCTACACGCGCATGTTCATGCGCACGCTGGTGCCCAAGGCGCTGGCCAAGCTGGCGCAGCACCCGGGGCTCTTCGACCGCGCGGCGCTGCTCGCGGCGCGGGACCTGTACGCGTTCGACAACGTGTTCACCGCGCCACTGCACGGCTATCGCAACACGGAGGACTATTGGCAGCGCGCCTCGGCCAAGCCGCTGCTGCGCAACATTCGCATTCCTGCGCTGGTGGTCAACGCGCGCAACGACCCGTTTGTGCCCGCCAGCAGCCTGCCCGCCGCGCACGAGGTGGGGCCATGCGTCACGCTGTGGCAGCCCGCCCATGGCGGCCACGTGGGTTTTGCGCAGGGCCGCCCGCCTGGCCATGTGCGCGCCATGCCCGACGCCGTGGGCGCGTGGCTCGCGGCGCACGCCGACAACCGCAGCCACACGGCACCTGCACAATCGCTCCATGGATGACATCGTCAAACAGGCCATCGCCAAATGGCCGAACGTGCCCGCCGTCTACGGCTGGCTGGGTCTGGACGCGCGGGGCCGCTGGTACCTGCGCGATGATGCGACGCAGGCCGAGGGGCCGTTTCCCCAGGCGCGCGGCGCGCTGCTGCAGCACGAGAAGCTGCTCGACTTCATCGCCCGCAACTACGAAGCCGACGAACAGGGGCGGTGGTTCTTCCAGAACGGCCCCCAGCGTGTGTTTGTGGAGTTGGAGCTCACCCCCTGGGTCTGGCGCATTCAGCCCGATGGGTCGGTGCTGTCGCACACCGGTCGCGGCACCACCGTGCAGGGCTGCCTGCTCGACGAGGAGGGGCGCCTGTACCTGGCCACGCCCTTGGGACTGGGCCTGGTGCACACCCAGGACGTGGGCCTGGCGGCCGAGACCATCGACGCAGGCCGCTGGACGCCGCATGAAGTGAACGCCGCCGAGCTGCCCGCGCGCTACGGCTTTGTGACCAGCCCCCTGGCGCCTTCGCCCGCTGAGCCGGGCCTACCCCGCCGCCCATAAAAAAAACCGGCAGCGCTGCGCGTGCCGGTCTTTCTTCTGTGCCACGCCCCCCTGTTGCGGCGCAACGCGGGGTGTGGCGTGCCGTGTGGCGCGATGCCGTTTACTTCACGCTGGCCGTCATGTATTCGACAGCGGCGCGCAGGTCGGCGTCCGACGCCTGGGCCGCGCCGCCGCGCGGAGGCATCGCGCCCTTGCCCTTGATCACGCTGGCGTGCAGGGCGTCCAGCCCGGCAGACAGCCGCGCAGACCACGCGGCCTTGTCGCCCAGCTTGGGGGCGCCCGCCACGCCTGCGGCATGGCACACCTGGCAGGCCTGCTTGTAAAGGGCTTCACCGTTGGCCCCGGCGGCTGCCACGGGTGCGGCAGGAGCGGCGGGTGCGGTCTGTGCTGCAGGGGCAGCGGGCGATGCAGCTGCCACGGGCTCGGCGGGGGCAGCTGCCGTTGCTGGGGCCGCAGCGGCAGGGGCTGCGGGCTCGGCAAACTTGCCACCGGCGGAGTTGGCCAGGTAGGCCACGGCGCGCGCGATTTCGGTGTCGCTGAAATCTCCGCCGCCCTGGGGCGCCATGGCGCCCTTGCCCTTGAGCGCCGAATTCACGAGCGTCTCGAATCCAGTCTTGAGGCGGGCCGCCCAGGCGTCGGCATCGGCAAACTTGGGCGCGCCGGCGGCGCCCGTGGCATGGCAGGCGGCGCATTGCGCCTTGTAGACGGTTTCGCCGTTGGCCAGCGGCCGGTTGGCATCGCGAATTTCCACCATGCCGACCTTCTGAATCCGGTGCGCAATCGACTTTTCAGGGTCGCCGGAACCAGGAGCGGACTTGTCTGCCGAGGTGACATACAGGACCAGGCCAATGATGGCGAAGATCGGAATCACAAACGAGGCGAGTACCGCGACCAGCAGTTGTTTGGGGTTCTTGATCGGTCCGGTATGGGCTTCTTCGTGGTGGTTGTCGCTCATGTCGTCCTCAGTTTGTATCGGGGGGCTTTGATGATGAAATCAACCCTCAATTATATGTGTGCCCCCGGCCCGCCCCAGGCGCGTGTGCCCGGGGCGGCCGCACCCCGATTCAGGAGGCGGGCGCGCCAGCCGCTCGCGCCGCGGCATCCGAGGGCACACCCCCGCCCAGCGCCCGGTACAGCGCGACCTGGTTTTGCAGTTGCGCGAGCCGCACCTGCACCACCGCCTGCTGCACGGCGAACAGGGAGCGCTGGGCGTCCAGCAGGTCCAGGTAGCTGGAGACGCCGTTGCGATAGCGCAGGTCCGCCAGCTGCAGGCGCGCGGCCTCGGCCTCGGCCTGCATCTGCTGGGCCTTCGCCTGGTCCTGCAGAGTGGCCTGTCCGGCCAAGGCATCCGACACCTCGCGAAACGCGGTTTGAATGGCCTTTTCGTACTGGGCCAGTGCGATGGACCGGCCCGCCTGTGCAGTCTCCAGGTTGGCCTGGTTGCGTCCCGCGTCAAAGATGGGCAGCAGCAGCGACGGCGCGATGGTGAAGCCCCACGACCCGTTCTTGAACAGGCCGGACAGCTCGCCACTGGCCGTGCCTGCCTGGGCCGTGAGCGAAATGCGCGGGAAGAACGCCGCACGCGCCGCGCCGATGTTGGCGTTGGCGCCGATCAGCTGCTGCTCGGCCTGGCGGATGTCCGGGCGGCGGGTGAGCAACTCAGACGGCAGGCCAGCCGGCAGCGCCGCCATGGCCGGGGCGTCGGCCAGCTTGCTGCCGGCCAGGCTGGCACGCACGCTGTCGGGCAACGGCTGCCCCAGCAGCAGGGCGAGCGCGTTTTCATCCAGCGCGCGCTGGCGCTGCTGCTGCGCGAGGGTGGCACGGGCCGACAGCGTCAGCGACTGGGCCTGCCGGAAGTCGAGCGCCGAGGCCACGCCGGAATCCAGGCGCAGCTGAGTCAGCCGCACCGATTCCTCGCGCGAGGCCAGAGTCTGGCGTGACAGCTCCAGCAGCTCCTCGTCGGCCAGCAAGTTCAGCCAGGCATTGGCCACGGACGCTACCAGGCTCACCTGCGCGGCATTGCGGCCTTCTTCGGTGGCCAGGTACTGCGCGAGGGCTTGCTCTTTGAGGCTGGCGATGCGGCCGAAGAAATCGATCTCCCAGGCCGACACCGCGAGTCCCACGCTGAACGCGTTGGTCAGGTCGCCCGTGCCCGCCGCAGGCGCGCGGCTGGCGTTGGCAGAAAGGCCAACCGAAGGGTACAGGTCTGCACGCCGGACCTGGAAGGTGGCGCGCGCCTGCTCGATGTTGAGAACGGCAATGCGCAGATCGCGGTTGTTGGCGAGGGCGGTCGCTATCAGCTCGCGCAGCCGCGGTTCGGCGAAATAGTCCTGCCATGCAGCGGGTGCGGCAGATTCCTGCGCCGCAGCGCTCGCATAGGTGGACGGCACGGGCGCGGCCGGGCGCTCATAGGCGGGGATGAACGAGCAGCCTGCGAGCAGCGCGCCGGCCGCGAGGGCCACAAGGGTGCTGCGGTGATTACTCATGGATTCCAACTCCTGCTTCTTCGGCGTGGCGCCGGTTCATCTCTTGCTGGCGCGCGCTGCCCTTGAACAGCGAGCGCACCACCACGAAGAACACGGGCACGAAAAACACGGCCAGGGCGGTGCCGGTGACCATGCCGCCCAGCACACCGGTGCCGATGGCCCGCTGGCTCGCGGAGCCCGCCCCCGAGGCGATCGCCAGCGGCACCACGCCCAGGCCAAACGCCATGGAGGTCATGATGATGGGGCGAAAGCGCAGGTGGGCGGCTTCCAGTGCTGACTGGACCACGCTGCGGCCCTGGGCCTGCAGGTCCTTGGCGAACTCGATGATCAGGATCGCGTTCTTGGCGGACAGGCCGATGATGGTGATCAGCCCCACCTGGAAGTACACGTCGTTGGCGTAGCCGCGCATCAGCGTGGCCAGCAGCACGCCGAGCACGCCCAGCGGCACCACCAGGATCACGGCGAGCGGGATGGTCCAGCTTTCGTACAGCGCCGCAAGGCAAAGGAACACCGCCAGGATGGCGAAGCTGTAGAGAATGAGCGACTGCGCGCCCGCCAGTTTTTCCTCGCGCGACTGGCCCGTCCATTCGTAGCCAAAGCCCGCAGGCAGCTGGGCGGCCAGCTTCTCCATTTCGGCCATCGCGGCGCCCGTACTCTGCCCGGGCGCGGGCGCGCCCGAAATGCGGATGGCGGGATAACCGTTGTAGCGCACCGTCTGCTGCGCTCCGTTCACCCAGCGCGTGGTGGCGAATGCTGACAGAGGCACGGGCTTGCCCTGGCTGTTGCTGGCGTTGATTCTGAGCAGATCGTCCGGCTGCATGCGGGCCGGCGCATCGGCCTGGATCAGAACGCGCTGCAGGCGCCCCTGGTTGGGGAAGTCGTTCACATAGGTCGACCCCAGCGCGGTGGACAGGGCAGAGTTGATGGCGTCAAAAGGCACGCCCAGAGCGTTTGCCTTGTCGCGATCGATGTCGATCTGCAGTTGGGGCGCGTCTTCCAGGCCGTCCGGTCGCACCTGGGCCAGCACCTTGCTCTGAGAGGCCATGCCCAAGAGCTGGTTGCGCGCGTTGACCAGGGCTTCATGGCCCGCGCCGCTGCGGTCCTGCAGGCGGAAGGTGAAGCCGCTGGCATTGCCCAACTCGGGGATGGGCGGCGGACTCAGCGGAAAGATGAAGGCGTCACGGATGCCCGACAGCCCGCCAAACGCGCGGTTCGCCACGTCCTGGGCGGACTGGCCCGGCCCGTGCCGCTCCTTCCAGTCCTTGAGGGTCACGAACGCAAGGGCCGCATTCTGGCCCTGACCCGAGAAGCTGAAGCCCAGCACGCCCACCATGCTTTGCACTTCGGGCTGCTTGAGGATGAAGTCTTCCACCTGCTGCATCACGGCCAGCGTGCGCTCCTGTGTGGCGCCCGGCGGCAGCTGCACGTTCACGATGATGTTGCCCTGGTCTTCGCCCGGCAGGAACGACGTGGGCAGGCGCATGTAGACGACCACCACCGCACCGATGATGGCCGCGTAGATCACCAGGTAGCGCGCCGCACGCTTGAGCATGCGCGCCACCACGCCTTCGTAGCCCTTGGCCGTGCGCGTGAAACCGCGGTTGAACCAGCCAAAGAAGCCGCGCTTTTCGTGGTGGTGGCCGGCTTCGACAGGCTTGAGCAGCGTGGCGCACAGCGCCGGCGTGAGCGACAGTGCCATGAAGGCCGAGAAACCGATGGACGCCACCATCACCGCCGAGAACTGGCGGTAGATGTTGCCGGTCGAGCCCGCAAAGAACGCGAGCGGCACGAACACCGAGATCAGCACCACGGTCACACCGATGATGGCCCCGGAGATCTGACGCATCGCCTTGCGCGTGGCCTCCAGCGGCGGCAAGCCTTCTTCGCTCATGATGCGTTCGACGTTCTCCACCACCACAATGGCGTCGTCTACCACGATGCCGATCACCAGCACCATCCCGAACATCGTGAGCACGTTGATGGAGAAGCCGAGTGCAAGCAGCGTGGCGAATGTGCCCAGCAGGGCGATGGGCACCACGATGGTGGGAATGATGGTGTAGCGCCAGTTCTGCAGGAACAGGAACATCACCAGGAACACCAGGGCCACGGCTTCGAGCAGCGTGATGGCCACTTGCGTGATGGAGATCTGCACGAAGCGCGAGCTGTCGTAGGGGATGCTCCAGGTGGTGGCCTCGGGAAAGAAGCGCGACAGTTCGTCCATCTTGGCGCGCACGGCCTTCGCCGCCTCCAGCGCATTGCCACTGGGAGACAGCTGCACGCCGATGCCCACCGCAGGCTTGCCGTTCAGGCGCGCCGAGGTGGCATAGGCCTGTCCGCCCAGTTCCACGCGTGCCACATCCTTGATGCGCACTGTGGAGCCGTCCGTGTTGGCGCGCAGCACCACGTTGCCAAACTGCTCGACGCTGGAGAGCTGTCCGTTGACCACCACGGTCGCGGCAATGCCCTGGCCGGCCACGTTGGGCAGGTCGCCGATCGTGCCGCTGGCCACCTGCGCATTCTGGGCGCGGATCGCTGCGGTGATCTCGGCCGCCGACAGGTTGTAGCTGACCATCTTGGCTGGGTCGATCCAGATGCGCATGGCGCGCTCGGTGCCGAACAGCTGGGCCTGGCCGATGCCGGGCACGCGCTGCAGCTCCGGCACGATGTTGCGCGACGCATAGTCGCCCAGGGCCACCGTGTCCATCTTCGGGTTCTCCGAAGAGAGCATGGTGAACAGCAGGAAGTTGGAGCGGGACTTGTCCACGCGCACCCCTTGCTGCGTCACCGCCGATGGCAGCCGGGGCGAGGCGCGCGAAAGCCGGTTCTGCACGTCCACCTGCGCCAGTTCAGCGTTGGTGCCCGGCTGGAAGCTGAGCGTGATGCTGCCCGAACCATCGGCCTGCGCTACGGACTCCATGTAGATCAGGCCGGGCGATCCGTTCATCTCGCGTTCGATGACCGACAGCACGCTGTCTTCCAGCGTTTGTGCCGAGGCTCCCGGGTACGCGGCGTTGATGACGATGGAAGGCGGCGCCACCGGTGGGTATTGCGCGATGGGCAACTGCGTGATTGCCACGCCGCCCATCACCATGATGAACAGCGCTATCACCCACGCAAAAATGGGGCGGTCGATGAAAAACTTGGCCATCTGCGTTGCCCCTTATGGCTTGGATGCCGCTGCCGCAGGTGCCGTCGCGGCCGGTGCCGATGCCGCGGCGGCGGGGGCTGCGCCCGGGGCTTGCCACGGAACGGGTTTCACCGGGGTGCCCGGGGGCAGCATCTGCAGCTTCTGGAAGCCGTCCACCATCACCTTCTCACCGGGTTTCAGGCCGTCCAACACCACCCAGCGGTTGTTCTGCGCGGTGCTGATCTTCACGGCGCGCTGCGACACCTTGCCATCTTCACCGACCACGCTCACCGTGTCGCCGCGCTGCGTGCGCGTCACCGCCTGCTGAGGCAGCGTGATGGCGTCGCTGGCCTGCGCCTGCTCGATCCGCACGCGCAGATACAGGCCTGGCAACAGTTCTCCCTTGGGGTTGGGCACCTCTGCGCGCAACGTGACCTGGCCGGTGGTGGCGTCCACAGACAGATCCGTGAACAGCAATTTGCCCGGCACGCCATACTCGGATCCATCGCCCAGCACGAGCTTCACGCGGGCCGCGTCACTCCCCGACGCGCGCTTGAACTGGCCGCTTTCCATGGCACGTCGCAGCTGGAAAACATCGGTGGCAGACTGGGTGAAATTCACATACACCGGGTCGATCTGCTGTACCACGGCCAGCGGCGTGGCCTCACCCTGGCCCACCAGCGCCCCTTCCGTGACCAGCGCGCGACCGATGCGGCCGGAGATGGGGGAAGTGACGTTGGCGTAGCTCAGGTTGATGTCGGCCGTGCGCACCGCCGCCTTGGCGGCTGCCACGTCAGCCAGCGCCTGCTTCTCGGCGGCCTCTGCATTCACGAAATCCTGCTTGCTGATGGCGTTGGCGCTGACGAGAGGGCGGTAGCGCTCCACCTGGGCCGAGGCCTGCGCGAGGTTGGCCTGTGCTTTGGCCAGGCTGGCGCGTGCGCTCTCCGACGCTGCGGCATAAGGTGCCGCGTCAATGCGGTACAAGGCCTGCCCCGCCTTGACATCGCTGCCCTCTTTGAAAAGGCGTTGAACCACGATGCCGGCTGCGCGCGCGCGCACCTGGGCCACCCGCGAGGCTTCCACGCGCCCCGGCAGCTCAGTGACCAGGCCGACGTCGCCCGGCGTGGCCGTCACCACACCGACTTCCACCGGCGGCATCTGCGCCGACTTGCCGCCGCCAGCTGCTGGGGCATCGGTCTTGCTGCAGGCAGTCAGCAACACGGCGGTGCAAGCCAGGGTCGCCAGTGCGATCGCACGGCAGGCGGCAGCGCCGCGAAATGGCGCCATGGCGCAGGTGTCACGCGTCGAGAGCATGAGAGTCCTTTTGGTCGGCATCAAAGATTGGGGTTGTAGGCGAATGGGGCGCCGCTCAGGCGCGTCCCTCGGCCAGTGTCCTGGCGCAAAGAGTGGGGATTATACATACAGACATGAATGTATAATTAACCGATACCGAAGCGCGGCAGCAAGTGCATCGGTATTCCCGGTTTGAAGGACGGAGACACAAGATGGCGCGCAAGACCAAAGAAGATGCGATTGCTACGCGCAATGGCCTGATCGACGCTGCAGAAGCGGTGTTCCTGGAGAAGGGGGTGTCGCGTGCGTCGTTGAGCGATATTGCCCACGCCGCAGGCGCGACCCGCGGTGCGATCTACTGGCACTTCAAGGACAAGGTCGATCTGTTCAATGCCATGATGGAACGTGCCTGCCTGCCGTTGGAGCAGGGTTCCAGTGCCTTCGAGTCCAGCACCTGCCCAGACCCCGTTCAGCGCCTGCGAGCGGTGATGGCACTGGTGCTCAGAATGGTTTCCTCGGACGAGCGCACACGGCGCGTGTTTGAGATTGCGCTGTATCGCGTGGAGTACGTGACCGAACTCGCGGGCGTCAAGCAAAGGCACGTGGCTGCAGCCGACGCATTCACGCGCCAGCTCGCCCGCGACTTCGAAGTCGCAGCGCACATGCAGGGCATCTCGTTGCCCATGACTTCCATGGAAGCCGCCGTTGGCTTGCATGCGTTGTTTGATGGCCTGATGCAGAACTGGATCCTGACGGACGGCGGCTTCGATCTGCCGCGTGTGGGTCAGGTGAGTACCGATGCCTATCTCTCGGGTTTGGGATTGTCGTTGCCTGGCGGGCTGTGAGCTGAGACGTCAGATTGGGTGGCGCGCTTTCGCGGCGTGCGATAATTCGACGCTGTGCCAAAGCATGTGTGCGGCTGTAGCTCAGTGGATAGAGTATTGGCCTCCGAAGCCAAGGGTCGTGGGTTCGATCCCCGCCAGCCGCGCCACGATGAATGACGCAATTTGTTTTCGTGCGTGAAAACAGTGCTATAATTCGAAATTCTCCGGAGGGGTGCCCGAGTGGCTAAAGGGGGCAGACTGTAAATCTGTTGGCTTACGCCTACACTGGTTCGAATCCAGTCCCCTCCACCAGAAGACGAGCAGTGTTGAGAGCTGGTTTTTGGTGCCTGCAGTGATGCGGCGCTGAATTCGCAAAGGTGTTTGCCGATGCGGGAGTAGTTCAATGGTAGAACCCTAGCCTTCCAAGCTAATGACGCGGGTTCGATTCCCGTCTCCCGCTCCATTGCTTGTGTGTGCTGGTTGTTGAGTTTTGATATTTGGTGTTGCGCAAGCGGCGCCATGTTGCCCATGTGGCTCAGTGGTAGAGCACTCCCTTGGTAAGGGAGAGGTCGCGGGTCCGATTCCCGCCATGGGCACCACTTTCAGGTGCGTCCGGTTCTGGTTGCGCCGAAATCCTGTTGAATTGGTTTAGATTTTTTTCGGAGTCGGAAAAATGGCAAAAGGAAAGTTCGAGCGCACCAAGCCTCACGTCAACGTGGGCACCATCGGCCACGTGGACCATGGCAAGACGACGCTGACGGCAGCCATCGCTACCGTGCTGTCCGCCAAGTTCGGCGGCGAAGCCAAGGCGTACGACCAGATCGACGCAGCGCCTGAAGAAAAGGCCCGCGGCATCACCATCAACACCGCCC